>QJVU01000051.1 GCA_003235605.1 Planctomycetota bacterium
AGTACCTCGCGCTCATCGAGCCCGGAGTCGGTCGCGTTGGCCACAAAGCGCAGGGCTCCAGAAGCGTTGCCTTCCAGCAGCTCCCCCACTACGCCGACAACGCCATCCAGCCCGGCCCGGTGTAGCAGGCGATAGTAGTCCTCCAGCCCGAAAGCGTCGCCAAGCTCGGCGGCCACGGGTAGCACCCGTTCCAGGGTAGTCTCGGCATCCCGCATGCCTCCGCGACACGAGCGCGCGATTTCTGCCAGCACTGCATCGGGCACCTGGATTCCCTCGTGGTCGCAGATGACCCCCAGGCGCCGACGGACGTCGTCCTCACCCACCCTTTGGAACAGCAGGACCTGACAGCGCGACTGGATCGTCTCCGGCACCTTGTGCAGCTCGGTCGTGGCCATCACGAAGACCACCCTGGGTGGCGGCTCCTCGAGGGTCTTGAGGAATGCGTTGAACGCACTCCGGGTGAGCATGTGTACCTCGTCGAGGATGTAGACCTTGTAACGCGACCCCATGGAGACGAAGCCGACTCGCTCGCGGAGTTCGCGAACATCGTCGACCAAGTTGTGGGAGGCGGCGTCGATCTCCACGACGTCACCATTACTGCCATCGAGAATCGTGCGGCACGGCGTGCAGGTGCCACAGGGGTCCTTCGACACACCCCGCTCGCAGTTCAGGCAGCGGGCCAGGATCCGCGCCAGCGTCGTCTTGCCCACGCCCCGGCTGCCGGCGAACAGAAACGCGTGGGGTAGGCGGTTCGAGGACAGGGCGCTCTCCAGGGAACGCAGGATCGCATCCTGGCCCACGATCTCCTGGAGGCACCGTGGCCGGAACCGGCGTGCCAAGACCTGGTACTCTTCCGCCTGCGTCACTGCCCTGATGGGGTTGGAGGTTGCCTGGAGCCTGCCCGCCGCGGCCGTGGAAGGCATAGACCAACAGGAAGTCCGCGCACAGGGAACTGCATGCTTATGGCTGCTCCGTTCCCGGCCTGACCAGGTTCACATCGCTCCCTTGCCCGGGACCCATTGATCTATGCCTTCCACGACCGCCGGCGAACCAGACTGGCGGAGAGGGGGGGATTCGAACCCCCGGCAGGCTTTGACACCCGCACTCGCTTTCCAAGCGAGCTCCTTAAGCCACTCGGTCACCTCTCCAGAATAGTCCACAACGTCGACGACCCGGCCGACCGGATTCTCGCGGGCTGGCCAGGAGGGGTGGTCCTTCTTATAGGAACCCGCGAGCCAAGGCAACAAGGGAAGACAGGGAGGGGAGGTGGCGGAGAGGGGGGGATTCGAACCCCCGGTAGGGTTGCCCCTACAATGGTTTTCGAAACCATCCCGTTCAGCCACTCCGGCACCTCTCCGCGGAGAAACGGGCCCAGGATCATGCCGAGACAGCAAGGGTTGTCAACGCGCAGCTCGGCGCAGTTGGCGGAAGAACGCGCGGAGGAGCTCGGCGCTGGCATCGGCCAACACGCCTTCGGTCACCGGACAGCGGTGGTTCATGCGCCGGTCTGCGGGCAGGTCGGCCAGGGAGCCACAGGCTCCGAACTTGGGGTCCCTGACGCCGTAGACGATCCGACTCACGCGAACATGGAGCATCGCGCCGGTGCACATGAAACAGGGCTCCAGGTTGGCGTAGAGGACGGTCCCCGGAAGGCGCCCCTCGCCGACCAGGGACAGTGCCGCGGCCAACGCCTCCATTTCGGCGTGGGCAAGGGGGTTCACCAGTTCCTCGCAGCGGTTCTGACCCTCGCCCAGGATCCGGCCGTCCCGGACCACGACGGCTCCCACCGGCACCTCGCCGGAGGCCGCGGCGGCCGCGGCCAGCTCCAGACAGCGCGCCATGTACTTTCTGTCGTCGTCGTCGAGGTCCTTGATTGGCGGAGGCATGTTGCTTTTCTATCACCAGACGAATCTCTGACGAGGACCTTTGGCCAAGCGCGACGTACTTTCGGTGACCGATCTGAGCCGAGAGGAGATCGAGGACCTCCTCGATCTCGCCACCCGAATGAAGAGCCGCCAGACCGGCCAGACGCTGTCCGGGCGCACCCTGGGCCTGCTGTTTTTCGACCGGAGCCTGCGTACCCGGGTGTCCTTCGATGTCGCCATGACCAACCTGGGAGGACACTGCATACCGATCTTTGCGCAGAACGAGATCTACGACCTGGAGCCGGGGGAACAGGTGGTGATGGACGGTGCTGCCGAGGAACACGTCAAGGACGCCGCCCGGACCTTGTCCCGCTACCTGGATGCGCTGGGTGTGCGGTACGTGAAGCGGTCGGGGGTCTGGGACCATGACCGCAAGGAACTGCTGCTGCGCAGCTATGCAGAACACGCCTCGGTGCCGGTGATCAACCTGGAATCCGTCAACCACCATCCTTGCCAAGCGTTCGCGGATCTGCTGACGATCCAGGAACACGTTGGCAAGGTGAACAAGCGCAAGCTGACGCTGGCCTGGTCCGACCATCCAGAGCCCAAGAGCATGGGTGTGGCACACTCCACCGCTACTGCCGCCGCGACCCTGGGAATGGACGTGACGATCGCCTACCCGCTCGGGTTCGAGTTGGATCCAGACGTGATGGTCCAGATGAAAGCGCGGGCCACTGAATCCGGTGGTTCGATTCGCGTGCTGAACGACTTGAGCGAGGCCGCGAAAGACGCTGACGTCCTGTACGCCCGTTCCTGGGGCTCCACGAAGTACTGGGACGACGTCGAGCGCGAAGCCATGGTCAAGCGGTCCCTGGGCTCCTGGATGGTGGATGAGGCCGTGATGGCACGAACCAACAATGCCATCTTCATGCACCCGTTGCCGGTGCGCCGCAACGTCGTCGCCACAGATGACGTCCTGGATGGTCCACGTTCTGTGATCTACGACCAAGCGGAGAACCGCGTCCACGTCCAGAAGGCGCTGCTGATCCAGCTGATCAGGTAGGAGGTGGACTCGCCGGCAGCAAACCCACCGGACTTCGTCCACCTACGCGTCCACTCCCAATACAGCCTGTTGACCGCGCCGGTCCGAATCCCGGAGCTCGTGGCCGCAGCCGCGGCAGATGGTCAACAGGCTCTGGCACTCACCGACAACGGCAACCTGTTTGGCGCCGTGCAGTTCTTCCGGGCCTGCCGGCGGGAGGGAATCCGGCCAATCCTGGGAATGACGGCCTTCATGGCCGGCAGAACCGCCAGCGAGCCCAGTGGCGCAGACAATCCAACCTACCAGTTGACCCTGCTGGCCGCGGACGAGCGCGGATGGCAGAACCTGAAACGACTTTCCACGTGGGCCTACCAGAAGGGATTCCACTACCGGCCGCGGATCGACCAGGCCATTTTGAAGCGACACCGAGACGGCCTGATCGCGCTGTCAGGCGGACTCGCGGGAGAGATCGACCAACGCATTCTGACAAACGATCTCGAAGGCGCTTCCGCTCGGGCCGCGGAGCTGGAGGAACTCCTTGGTAAGGGCAACTTCTTCCTGGAGGTGATGGAGACCGGCTACGAGCCGCAACGGAGGGTTCGCCACGGTCTCCTGGAGATCAGCGTTGCCACGAACATCCCGGCAGTCGCAACCAACGACGTGCACTACCGTTACCAGGAGGATTGGATCGTCCAGGACATCCTGACCTGCATCCGCGACGGGCGGACCATCTCGGACCAGGATCGGTTCAAGATGGGGTCGCGGGAGCTCCACTTCAAGACGCGAGCGGAGATGGCCCAAGGGATGGCAGAGGCGCCCCAGGCACTGGCCAACACTGTGGCCATTGCCGAGCGCTGCAACGTCGTGCTGGACTTCGAGACCTACCACCTGCCGCTCTTCGACTGTGGCCCCGGCAAGACACCTCAGGAAGCATTCGTGGCAGCGTGCCACAACGGCACCCTCAATCGGTATGGCACGATTGACGAGAGCATCAAGGCGCGTCTGGATCATGAGATCGCAGTGGTCCTGAAGCTTGGCTTTGCCAGCTACTTCCTGATCACAGCCGACTTCATCAACTACGCTCGCAAGGCTGGCATACCGGTGGGACCCGGACGGGGATCGGCCGCAGGGTCGATCGTTGCGTACAGCCTGGGGATCACCGACCTGGATCCATTGCGATACAACCTGATCTTCGAGAGGTTCCTCAACGATGAGCGCATCAGCATGCCGGACATCGACGTGGACTTCTGCGGCGACCGGCGCGACGAGGTGATCGACTACGTGCGGCAGAAGTACGGGGAGCACAACGTCTCGCAGATCATCACTTTCGGAACCATGGCGAGCCGTGGCGTGCTGCGGGACGTCGGGCGCGTCCTGGAGATACCACTGAACGAGGTCGACGCCATTGCCAAGAACGTGCCCCAGGGTCCTGGTGCCTCCTTGGCAGCAGCGTTGGAACAGGACAAGGACCTGCAGGAGATTCGGGACGCATCCGCCACCAACCGCCGCTTGTTCGACCTTGGCCTGAAGCTCGAGGGACTGATGCGGCATTCCTCCATCCATGCGGCGGGTGTCGTGGTGTCTGACCGACCACTTGCCGAGTACGTGCCACTGGCAAGGAGTGGAGACGACACGATGACCCAGTGGCAGATGACCGAGCTGGAGCAGGTCGGTCTGCTGAAGGTCGATTTCCTCGGACTGAAGACCCTCACCATCCTGAAGGAAGGCGCGGACCTGGTGAAGATCGTCAGAGGCATCGACCTGAACCTGGACGAGGTGCCGCTGGATGATCCCAAGACCTACGAGCTGATGACCCAGGGGAACACCCTGGGAGTATTCCAACTGGAGTCCCAAGGGATGCGCGAGCTGTTGGCCAAGCTCGCGCCGGACACCTTCGAAGACGTGATTGCGGTGCTGGCGCTGTTCCGTCCTGGCCCACTCCGCTCCGGCATGGTCGACATGTTCGTGCGTCGCAAGCACGGCCAGGAGGTCACCGAGTACCCGCACGAGAGCACGCGCCCCGTTCTCGAGGAGACCTACGGGATCATCGTCTACCAGGAGCAGGTCATGCGGATCGCGAACATCGTGGCCGGCTTCACGATGAACGAGGCAGACAGGCTTCGGAGTGCCATGAGCAAGAAGAAGCCGGAGGTGATGGCGAAGTTCAAGGATCAGTTCGTCAAAGGGGCGGTGGCCAAAGGACACAAGACAGCCTTTGCGACCCAGCTCTTCGAGACCATCGAGTACTTTGCCGGCTACGGCTTCAACAAATCCCACTCAGCCGCCTATGCCCTGCTCACGTATCGCACTGCCTTCCTGAAAGCGCACTATCCGCTGGAGTTCTATGCCGCCAATCTGACCGTGGAGAGCGGCAACACCGACAAGGTCAAGGAGTTCGTCGAGGAGATCACGCAGTCGGGTACCAAGGTGCATGCACCCGACATCAACGCCAGCTCGGACAAGTTCGGGGTCACGGAGGACACGGTGATGTACGGCTTCCGCGCCATCAAGGGGGTCGGCCTGAAGCTGGCGCAGGCCATCAGCACCGAGCGCGCGACGAACGGGCACTACCGCTCCCTCGAGGATCTGTGTGAGCGGCTGGACCCATTGTTCCTCAACAAGACAGCACTGGAGGCTCTGGCCAAGGCCGGGGCCTTCGACTGCTTCGGCATCGCCCGCAAGACCGCTTTCCACAGCATCGAGTCGGTGATCCGTTCCTCGGCGCGGATGCGCGAGGATCGTCGCCGAGGCCAGGGCATGTTGTTCACATCAGGTCCCGGAGCAGAGCTGGCGGCCACGTCAGGAGAAGAGTGGAGCGACGCCGAGCGACTGACACACGAGAAGGAGGCCATCGGCCTGTACCTCTCGGGTCACCCCATCCAGAAGCAGGGCAGGTTCCTTGCTCAGGTGGCCGGGACGAACTCCACAACCATACAGAGCCTGGCTGGAGACAAACAGGTACGGATGGCAGGCATGATCGACAAGCTCCGCGTCAAGCAGGTGCGGAGCGGCCGCAATGCCGGCCAAAGGATGGCAACCTTCCAGCTCGAGGACCTGTGGGGTGCGGTGTCGGTAACCTGCTTTGCCCACGTCTACCAAAAGGTGCGGGATCTCCTTCGGGATGATGCAATCGTCGTGGTCGCCGGTCGGCTCGACACACGAGGTGAAGGTCCAGCGATCGTCATGGAGGAGATTCACTCAGCCAGTGACATGATCCGGGACGAGGTGGACGGCATCGTTGTCCACCTCACCGACGACCAGGTCAGCGACGAGGTCCTGGGACGGATCGAGTCCGCGGCCGCCGGCAACCGCGGGGAGCAACGTCTCATGATCGAGGTGCAGCAGGGCTCGGACCGGTTCCTGATCCTCCTCGATAGTCGCTACACCGTGGCGGTCGGCCCCGATCTGTTCGATGCCCTGGCACCGATCGCGGGCTGGGACCACCTGTCTTTCACACGCAGGTAGCCCGAGACTACCTTTCGGCGGCCGCCTGTGCGAGCTGGTTTTCCAGGACGTTGTTGTCCACGAGCTCGAAGATCGCCTTGCTGCCACCGTCACCGACGCGATAGCCGGACAGGCGCAACGTGCGCGTATACCCGCCGGGGCGGTCCTTGTAGCGTGGACCCAACTCTTCGAACAGCTTGCGAACGACCTCCTTGTCTCCAAGCAGTGACATCGCTCGACGAATGCGTGCCAGGTCCTTCTGCTTGCCCAGGGTGATCACCTTCTCCACGCTGCGACGCATCGCCTTCGCGCGCTCGAGAGTCGTCACGACCCGCTCGTGCCTGATCACGGAGCACATGAAGTTGCGCCGCATGGCACGCCGGTGGTCCGTGCTGCGGCCCAGCTTCCTGCCCGAAACCCGGTGTCTCATCGTCTCGTTCTCCGCTTGCTTGGTGTTGCTAGTCGCCAGTGTAGCCCAGAGACAGACCGAGGGCAGCCAGCTTGTTCTTGACCTCCTTGAGCGAGGTCTTGCCGAAGTTTCTTACCTTGAGGAGTTCGGACTCTGTGAACCTGACCAGGTCTCCGATCATGAGGATGTTCTCGGAGTCGAGGCAGTTCTTGGACCGTACCGAAAGGTCTAGCATGTCGACGGACTTCGACAGCAACTCATCCATCTCTCGGCGCTTGGCGTGCTCATCGCCTTCGGGGGCCAACACGCCACCCTCGACGGCCAGGTCCTCCTTCATCTCGAAGTACTGGACAAAGGGGTTCAGGTGCTTCCGGTAGATCTTGCTGGCCTCGACCAAGGCCATCTCCGGCACCACAGTGCCGTCGGTCCAGATCTCCAGCACCAAACGGTCGTAGTTGGTGAACTTGCCGACTCGAGTGTTCTCGATGGCATAGCGTACGCGGTAGACCGGGCTGAAGATCGAGTCGACGGGAATGGTGCCGATCTCCTGCTCTTCGCTGACGTTGTCCTCGGCTGTCACGTAGCCCCGCCCCTTCCTGACTTGAATCTCGCAGTAGAAGCGTACGTCGTCGGTCAGTGTGCAGATCTTCAGATCTGTGTTCACGACCTCTACGTTGTGGTCGGTCTCTATCCTGTCGGCGGTCACCTCTCCTTTCTCGGAGACATCGATTCGCAGCGTGCAGGGTGCATCTGTATGCATCCGCACACGGAGCTTCTTGATGTTCAGGATGATCTGGGTGACGTCCTCGTATACACCGGCAATCGTCGAGAACTCGTGCACGACACCCTCGATCTTCACCGAGGTGACGGCGGTGCCCTCGATCGACGACAGCAGCACACGACGCAAACCGTTGCCGATCGTGGTTCCGAACCCACGCTCGAACGGCTCGACCTGGAACTTGCCGTAGGAGTCAGTGGCAGTCTTCTCCTCGAGCTTGACCCGGGAGGGAAGCTCGAAATTACGCCAGCGAATGCGCATGTAGTGTCTCCTCTGCGCTACTTGGAACAGAGCTCGACGATGAGTTGCTCGTTGATGGGGTGGGGAACATCCTCTCGGGTGGGAAGCTGGACCACGGTGCCTTTGAGATCGGCAGGGTGGGCATCCAACCAGGCCGGCATTGCCTGGCCCTTGTTGATCTCAACGGCCTCGGCGGACTTCTTCTTGATCTTGTCCTTGCCACGCACGTCGATGACGTCGCCGGCTCTCACCAGATAGCTGGGGATGTCACAGCGATGACCGTTCACGAAGACGTGCCCGTGGGCAATCATCTGCCGGGAGTCGAAGCGCGACAGTGACAGTCCCAGGTTGAGGACGACGTTGTCCAGACGCCGCTCGAGCAGGATCAGCAGGTTCTCGCCGGTGTTGCCCTTCTGGCGCGTCGCAGTCCTGAAGTACTTGCGGAACTGCCTCTCGAGCACGCCGTAGACGCGCTTGGCTTTTTGTTTCTCACGGAGCTGAACAGCGTAGTCCGTGGTCTTCCGGGGACGGGTGTGCATTCCCGGCGGGTAGTCACGACGATTGATACCGCACTTCTCCGAGAAACACCGCTGCCCCTTCAGGAAGAGCTTCATGCCTTCCCGGCGGCACAGCTTGCAGACGCTCCCGTTCAGTCTTGCCATTGGTATTCCGTATGCTCAGACGCGGCGACGCTTGCGCGGGCGGCAGCCGTTGTGGGGTAGAGGTGTGATGTCTTCGATGGCCTTGATGTCGATGCCGGCACTGGCAAGAGATCGGATCGCGGACTCGCGCCCGGAGCCTGGTCCCTTCACCTTGACCTCCAGCTCGTGCACGCCCATCTTGCGGATCTTCTCGGCGACCTTGCTGGCGGCTCGCTGCGCCGCGAACGGAGTGCTCTTGCGACTGCCCTTGTAGCCAATCGTTCCCGCTGAGTCCCAGGCCAGGACCTGACCCCTGGCATCGGTGACGGTGATGATGGTGTTGTTGAAGGTCGCCTTGATGTAGGCAACCCCCTTCCCAACGTTGCGCCGCACGGTCTTCTTCTTGGGCTTTGCCATGCTAGGTCACTTCCGGAGGATCTTCTTGTTGGCAACGGTCTTCCGCGGTCCCTTGCGGGTGCGGGCATTGCAGCGGGTGCGCTGGCCTCGCACAGGCAGACCACGACGATGACGGAGCCCGCGGTAGCAGCTGATCTCCTTGAGGCGGTTCACGTTCTGGAGCAGCGTGCGCCGGAGCGGCCCCTCGACGATGTAGTTCTCGCCGATGTGGTTGGCAAGGCGGGCCACCTCGTCGTCGGAGAGGTCCTTGGCGCGAGTGTCAGAGCGCATGCCGAGCTCGGCAATGATCTTGTGGGCCGAGGTTGCGCCGATGCCATAGATGTACGTGAGAGCGACATCGAGGCGCTTCTCGTTGGGGATGTCGACGCCGACGATTCGTGGCATGAGATGGGTCCTTTGTTCGCTATCTGCCTTGGCGTTGCTTGTGACGCGGATTGCTGCAAATAACACGAAGCACTCCACGCCGCCGGATGATCCTGCAGCCGGCGCAGATCCTTCTGACGCTTGCTCTGACCTTCATTGATTGTTCCGTACGGGCTTCTGTTGTGACGGTGCCTATCCGCGGTAGATGATTCGTCCCTTGGTCAGGTCGTATGGTGACATTTCCACGGTGACTTTGTCACCGGGAAGGATCCTGATGTAGTGCATGCGCATCTTGCCGCTGACATGGGCAAGGATCTCATGACCATTGTCGAGGGTCACCCGGAAGCGAGCATTCGGCAGGGCTTCCTTGACCGTAGCCTCCAGCGTGATGGGTTCCTCCTTGGCCATGGGACATGCAACTCGGGCCCGCCAAGGGCCCGCCTGACTACGAACTCTCGTTCTGCTGGGATAACACCTCGACCAAACTCTCTTGAACTTCCTCAAGGGGCCGATCCGCATCGACCTCCACCAATACCCCACGGTCCCGGTAGTACCCCAGCAGGGGCTCGGTCTGGGAGCCGTACACGGACAGCCGCTTGCTGACCGCCTCCGGACGGTCGTCGGACCGCTGGGAGAGGCGTCCGCCACACAGATCACAGACGCCTGTCTGCCGCGGCGGCTTGAACATGCTGTTCCAGATCGCGCCGCAGCCATCGCAGGTCCAGCGCGACGTAAGACGCTGGACCAGCACCGCTTCGGGTACCTGGAAGAAAACTACGTGGCTGAGTCCCCTGCCCTTTTCGTCAAGGGTCTGGTCCAGGGAACGAGCCTGCGGGAGTGTACGGGGGAATCCATCCAGGATCCAGGCCTCGGCGGCATCGGGGCGGTCGATCCGTGCCGCCACCATGCGGATCATGATGTCGTCCGGGACCAGCTTGCCGGCATCCATGTACTCCCTGGCCTGGAGCCCCAGGGCGCTGCCCTTCGACACCTCTTCCCGCAGCATGTCCCCCGTGGAGATGTGCAGG
>QJVU01000170.1 GCA_003235605.1 Planctomycetota bacterium
CGAAGGCAAGGTTGTCACGATCCACTACACGCTGCACCTGGACGGCGGCCAGGAGGTGGACTCGTCGCAAGGGCGGGAACCCATGGCCTACCTGCACGGCCACGGGAACATCGTGCCGGGCCTGGAGCGGGCACTGGACGGAGCGTCAATCGGCGACAAGCTGCAGGTCACGGTCACGGCGAAGGACGGCTACGGCAACGCCATGCCCGAAGCGGTGCAGGAGGTGCCGATGGAAGCATTCCCTTCCGACTTCAACCCGGCGCCAGGCATGTCCTTCGCTGCCCAGGATGACGAGGGCAACGTCATGCGACTATGGGTCGTGTCCGTGGTCGGCGAGACCGTGTCCATAACTCCCAACCATCCCCTGGCCGGGGAGAACCTGCACTTCGCCGTGGAGGTCATGGCGATCCGCGACGCCGCGGCGGAGGAGTTGCAGCACGGCCATCCCCACGGCCCGGGCGGCCACGAACACTGAGGCTCACCCCGGTTTCGAGGTGCCGGACGGTTTACCCCTGGGCGCGTTTCCCGGACAGCCCGGTCTCACTCCCTCTGGACGCCGAACCGCAGTAGTATGGATGGTTGCATGTAGCCTGCCTCGCGACCCCTCCGACAACCATCCACCATCCAAACCGCGAACCACGAGACTCGACAATGAAGCCTCAATTATTCCTCTGCGCCACCCTACTCGCACCGGGTTTCCTTGCCTCGCAGGGACAGATCGCCGTACCGACAGGTCAGGGCTTCGAAACCACAGAGGGCTTCGACCAGTACGCCAAGGGCTGGGGCGGCGCCTCCTACACCCTGTTCTTCGGCACATACGCCGAGCAGCGCCACCAGCAGGTGTGCAACGAGCTCACCGGCGGAGGCCTGAAGATCATGAAGTCGCTCGGCTTCCGCCTGGACTACAAGACCTTCAACACCAGCAACGGCGGCGGCCGCAAATGGTCGAACGTCACGTTGAAGATGGCAGAGCTGTCCTACGCAAGCTTCAGCAACAACTTCAGCAACAACCTCAACAGCGCCAGCAATGTCGTGCAGGTGTACTCGAGTTCCGTTTCGTGGCCGACCCTGGCGGGCACACCGACAACCAAGCCAGCGCCGTGGGGAACAGCAGGGCTGACCTTCCCGTTCGGCAACGTGTGGGTCTACACCGCCAAGGCCGCGATCCTTCAGGAGTTCATCTTCCAGGGCGGTTCGCTGGCCAACAACAACTCCTGGTCCGGCTCCACCCGCGCCGGCTACGACCTCGACTCGGTCTTCACGACCCTGTCGTTCGGGCAGTATGCCGGCGGACCCGCCACCGTCAACTGTGCCGACAGCGCCTTCACGGCGAGCACCTCTGTCTACGCTCAAGATGGTTCGTGGCTTGGCGTCTACTCCAAGCTGTATCCAGGACCGAAGGCCAACACGATGGAGTGGAACATCACCAGCTACTACACGGCGCCCGGCAAGCCGGTGATCCATGGCATCTCGCCAGGTGCACCGGGCAGCCTCAACATCGGGGCCAAGTGCAATCCCCTGTACATCAACCCGGTGGTCAACATCCTGGTCCCCAACGTGGCGGGCACGGATTCCCGTGCCACTGCCAAGGCGATCGTGGTCAGCACGCCACGCGGGTCTGTCCCCCTCGGAACACGCCTGACGGCACAGACCGGCTGGCAGGACAGCGTCACGGGCAACCTGGGCCTGACCTCCGCCCGTGACCACACGATCACCAACTCGGTCGGCGTGAGCGACGTGCTGCCGATCTGGAAGGCAGTGTCGGCCAATAACCGGACGTCGGCGACGGGAAGCCTGATCGCCGAGGACTCGCCCTACTACAAGCCGATCACGCTCTACTCGTACCAGTAGCCACTCGTACCCCGGGGTACGCCCCCCCACCCCGGGGACAGACCGGCCCTCCGTGATCCGCGCGAGGCCTCACCCGCCTTGACGCCGGCCGTGGATCAGAGTCTGCTTGGGGTGGCCTGTCCGCAGTCTCTTCCATCCCATCCCCAGCAGGACACACCCATGCGCATGCACGGCAAGACTCTCGCCGCCACCCTCGCTCTCGCCCTTCCCTTGGCGCTGACCGTGGACACTCTCGGGGCTCAGACCCAGAGGATCGTCTACGCGGACGGAGACTCGTCGCCCACCAACGGGAGCGCCAACGCGTTCCCGTGGTGCAGCGTCGGAATCCGCTACCAGGCCATCTTCCCGCACTCGCTGTTCGGCTCCAACACACTGAACATCGTCACGATCCGCGACATCCTGGTGGCGGGCTACATCCTCGGCGGCTCGACCCCGGGCAACATCGAAGCGGTCTACGACGACATCGAGATCAAGATGGGCATCACCCAGCAGACCTCCCTGTCCACCACCTGGTCCGTCAACAACCCCAAGCCCACGACCGTTCATCGCGGCCCGCTGCGTATCCGTTTCACCGGGGCGCCGACCTCGGTCTGGGGAGGCATTGGCTTGCCCAAGTCCTATCTGTACCTGCCGCTCAGCAGCAAGGACAACCTGTGCCTCGAGGTGATTGTCTGGAAGGCCTCGCAACACACCCTCAACTTCTACTACCCGCGGGCCAACAGTGCCTTGCAACGAGCATTCCTCTACCAGTGGACCGGCAACCAGACCGCAAGCGCCAACGTTGGCGGCGGTGGCTGTCGGATGGGCTTCGTCCTGGACAACGGCAACATCGCCTTTGCCGGACAGGGCTGCAACAGCTCCGCCAACACACCCCTGGTCATCAGCACCAACCCCTCATGGCCGCAACCCGGCAAGTCCCTGGCGATCCACCTTGCCGGCGGCGCGAAGAGCAAGCCGACCTTCCTGGTGGTGGGCAGCAAGCTCCTCGCCTTCGACCTGGGAGCTGCCGGCGCCCCAGGCTGCTACCTCTGGAACGATGTCCTTGCGCCGGTGCCCACCCTCACCGACGCCAGTGGCGCCGCCAGCTTGAGTGCCACGGTCCCGAGCACGGCCACGTCGGGAACGGTCATGACCCACTGGCTGGTCTTCGACAACCAGGCCAACCCGGCCCAGCTCACCACCTCCGATTACGCAACCGTCATCCTCGGCAGGTAGCACCGGCAGCGGTTCAGGGTTTCCTTCAGGTTCCGGGTTCCTTCAGGTTCAGGGTTCCTTCAGGTTCAGGGTTTCCTGAGGACTGCATCCA
>QJVU01000233.1 GCA_003235605.1 Planctomycetota bacterium
GCGTCTCTTTTGCCGTCGAGCGCGGCGCCATGCATGGCTTCCTGGGTCCGAACGGCTCGGGCAAGTCCACCCTGTTCAAGATCCTGGCGACCATCCTGCCCCTGCAGCAGGGTCAGCTCACGCTGCTGGGCCTGGACCTGCGGACCCAGGTGGCCGCCGTGCGCCGCCACATCGGCGTTGTGTTCCAGTCCCCCGCCCTCGACCAGAAGCTGAGCGTGCGCCAGAACCTGGTCTACGCCGGCTACCTCTACGGCCTGCGCGGCCGGGAGCTGGCAACGCGCATCGACTCCCTGTTGGAGCAGACCGGCATCACCGACCGCCAACGGGACCGGGTGAGCGACCTCTCGGGCGGCCTGAAGCGCCGGGTTGAGCTGTGCAAGGGATTGCTGCCAGGCCCCGAGGTGGTGCTCCTGGACGAGCCCACCACCGGCCTGGATCCAGGCGCCCGCAAGGACCTCTGGCACTTCCTGCGCAGCCAGGAGGACCTCACGGTGCTGGTGACCACGCACCTGATCGACGAGGCGGAGTTGCTGGACCATGTCACGATCCTGGACCTGGGAGCCGTGGTGGCGGCCGGGACGCCCCGGGAGCTGAGGGAGTCGCTGGGCGGCGAGGTCCTGCAACTCGACTGTGAGGACCCGGCCGCCCTGGCCAAGGACATCCAGCAGCGGTTTCACACCGAGCCCCTTGTCCTGGACAAGAGCTTGAGACTCCAGGTCAAGGACGCCCATCACCTGGTGGGAGACCTGGTGGACGCTTTCGGCGAGCGGGTCCGGCGCGTGTCTCTCAGCCATCCCTCCCTTGCGGATGTCTACATCCAGAAGACCGGCCATCGCTTCTGGAAGGACGGTGCCGGCTGATGGGCATGGTCGTCTACTCCCTGTGGCACCGGGAGGTGTTGCGGTTCCTGAAAGACCGTGCCCGGGTGATGAGCTCGATCGGTCAGCCGGTGATCTTCTGGATGTTGTTTGCGGGAGCGTTGAGCCAGTCCAGCTTCCGTCCAGGCGCGCAGTCCTATGGCGAGTACTTCTGGGTCGGAGGGCTGGCGATGACGCTGTTGTTCACCGCGATCTTCTCCACGATCACGGTGATCGAGGACCGCCGGGAGGGGTTCCTGCAGGGCGTGCTGGTCGCGCCAGTGCCGCGCGCTGCCATCGCCCTGGGAAAGATCCTGGGAGGAGCCACCCTGGCCATGCTCCATGGCCTGCTGTTCTTCCTGCTGCTTCCGGTGGCGGGTGTCCAGATCGGCGTCGCGGGGTTCGCGGCCACGCTCGGCGTCATGGCACTCCTCTCCATCGCCCTGACCGGCATGGGCTATGCCCTGGCCTGGCTGATGGACAGCACCGCCGGCTACCACGGCGTGATGATGGTCTTCTTCATGCCGATGCTGCTGTTGTCGGGAGCTTTCTTCCCACTGTCCGACGCCCATCCGATCATGGCCGCGTTGATGACGGTCAACCCGCTGACGTACGGCCTTGGCGCACTGCGCTACGCGCTCTACGGGACCAGCGTTGGCGTGGCCCAGAGCCTGCCGTCCGCCACCGTCTGCCTGACCGTGACCGCCTTGTTCGCGGTTTTCACCTTCACCCTCGGCACCCTCGTCACCCTGCGACGCACTCCCCGGGACTCCCAGTAGGGAAATGCCGCCAACCTGTCCCTCCTGAGCGAGTTCGCTCGGCCCTGACAGGCTCGTTGCGCATTGCAAGAGCGTCCAACTGGCGACGGGGCTCTAGAATCCACGCAGGCATTCACGAGCACGCCCTCATGGCCCGGATCCTTTCGCAACCACTCATCAACCTCATCCTCAGCACGGTCGTACTCGCTGTCGCAGTCCCCGCGCAAGGCAACCCGACCACCAAGCACTCCGAGAAGGCGCTCGAGACACAGGCTGCCATCCGCGCGGTTCTGCATTCGATATGCGACAAGAGGCCCGCAGCACATGCCAACACGTGTTTGCTGGCCGCGCTGAATCTGATCACGCGCAAGGGCGGCGAAGTCACGATGGTGCAGCCGCTGCGGTGCGGGTTCGGGACGGATGCTCGGGCGCGGCTGAATCGGCGCGAGGCGCTCCCAGTCCTCACGAGCCTGGCACAGCTGTACGGCGTCAAGCTGGCGGTCGAGCAGAACGTGCGCGTGAACGATGCCAGGATCAACCTCGCGATCGCCGATCCCGAGAAGAAGGTCGCCTTTGCCGTGCATACCACCGAGGTGAGCTCTTCCGAGACGGATCTGCTCGACGCGGGCGCGGTAGCGACGCTCCGGCAGCACGGCTGGCGCGTGCACTACGTGGACCTCGAGGACTTCCGCGCGAACCAGAGCGACAGGCTATCGCCAATGCTCGCCTACGCGGTGAGCGCGGTTGCCTTCCTGGAACGGGAGGTGCGCAACGTGGGCTTCGACATGAGTCTCTTTCTGGGTGAGGCAACCGAGCTGCGGTATGCAGAGAAGGCGCTCGTGTTGCGGGGAGCCACAAACCTGATCCACAGCGACAAGTCGGTCTTCTTCGTGGTTCCCAAGGAAGGCAGGCTGCGCCTGCAGCTGCCGGGAATGCCGGCCTTGAAGGGTCAGCGCCCCACGTTCGTCGTGTTTGGCAGCTACTGGACGCCACACTATCGCGACAGCGGCTACGACTTCTCGGGTGCACGGCCGAGCTACACGCTCGTGCAAGGCCGGGTGCGCGTCCGGTCCGCACATGGCGTGTTCCTGACGCCAGAGGAGTTTGCGCCAGGGAAGCCGTTCGAGATTCACGGCGATCTACCGCCCGGTCAGTACACGTTCGTTCCCGCTCTCAAGGTCCGTCCTGGCCGCGCGCGACAGGGTCGGTAGCCTACGCACTTCTACGGGTCCAGGCGCCCCGTATCCGCTTGACGGGGGCATTCCCCTTTGCCCTGGAACCGGTTCCAGGGTCCACTTCCTTGCTTCCTTCCTTCCTTCTTCCTTCCCACCAGACGCAGAGGATCACCATGCGCATCTTCACCGCCATGCTGTCCATCGCCCTGATCACCGCCACCGCCGTGGCCCAGAAGGCCGAGCCCGTCGAGCTCACCGAGCCGAAGTCCGGGGTCTCCGTCATGCTCCCGCCCAAGTGGGCGTTCGTCACCGCCAAAGGCGCACTGATCGCAACGCCCGAGGACAAGTCGGCGCTGGTCGTGCTCGC
>QJVU01000202.1 GCA_003235605.1 Planctomycetota bacterium
CTAGTCGAGACTGGCGGCGGTGCAGGGCAAATCTGTACTGGTGGTTCGTGGCCATTACTCGGGGGAGTTGGGCACCGTGATGGCATGGGCGAGTATGGGCGTGGGCCTGTATCCAGGGGTGCAGTGATGGCCAAGGCCAAGAAACCATTACCCAAAGGTCCAAAGGGACTAGAAGTGAGGGATAAGTCCGGCCGGTTTGCGAAGGGCCATTGTGGTGGTCCGGGCAACCCGATGGGTCGCAAGGTGGCCATGCTGCGGCGCGTGCTGTTCGAAGCCACGACGCAGGCCGATGTGCGTGCGGTTATCAAGGCCATGGCTGCAGCGGCGAAGAAGGGCGATGTGGCGGCGGCTAAGGTGTTCCTGAGCTACGCGGTAGGCCAGCCTGGCGTGCTCGAGCCTGTCGAGGTCGAGGGCGGCAAGGTGGAGACGCAGTACACCGACGAGCAGAAGCTGATGATTGCGAGGGCCTACGTGGCTCAGTTGGAGCGGGGGTTGGCTAAGAAGGTCATCGACATGGAGGACGAGTGATGGTTCTGACTAAAGAACAGCGGGACATGATGCGCGTGTGGGGCTTGGCCAAGGGCGGCGTACCTGATGCTACGTACATCAGGTGCGAATGTGGCTACACTTACCCGTCCGGCGAAGGGTGGCACGACCGCTGCCCGAAGTGTCACCCGAATTGGTGCGCAGGGTCGGCGCTGCATGACCCGCACACTTTCCCGGGGCATGACTGGTTTTGGTCCATGACGTGGGACCGGTGGGAGTTGCTTGAGCAATACGCCGTGATTCACTGGGAGAAGCTCCGGGTGTTGTTGCCGCTGCTGCCTCGCCGAGAAAAGCACGAGGACACTGTGTGTAGTATCCGAAAGGAGTTGGAGCGGCTTGGGGCTATTGTGGCACAACTGGACGCTCCTCACGCCGAAGTAGCTGAGCGCGAAGGGCGTCGTGCAACGCAGCTGGCGGATGAGTGCGGCAAGCTCAAGACACTGCTAGAGTTGAAGCGCATCCAGTGTGATGAGTTGCGTGATGAGCTAGAAATGCTGCAAGACAAATATCAGGCGGCGCTGGAGCTGGCGCGACGAATGAGGGCGGACAATGAGTAAGCACATAGCAATCAAACCAGAGACCCGCGACGAGGTGATGGCCGTGGACTGCCAGGACTGTGGCTGCTGCTGCCGGCCGCTGCAGGATGGGATGGCGTACTACGCTCGGCTGACCGAGGAGGACATAGAGCGGCTGCGGAAGATGTGGCCGATAGTGTTCAGGCTGCCGATGGTCGGTAGTGCGCATCTGCGCACCAGGCACACCGACGAGAACACGGTATGCGAGCTTCTCCGGGGCGACATAGGCGAGCGCTGCGAGTGTTCTGTCTACGAGCACCGTCCCCAAGTCTGCCGCGACTTTGCGCAGGGCTCCCGCTCATGCATCGGGATGCGCACGTACTTTCTTCACCCCGAGGTGCAGAAGATTCGCCGTGAGTTGGCCGAGCGCGGCGACTTCCTGAAGCCGTTCTGGCTGGACGTGCCGGAGAAGGGCGATGCAGGGTGAGTTACGGCGGCAGTTGACCGCGGCGGGGATGTACCTCGAGATGTATGGTCCGGCGTGGAGCCCCTCGGAGCCCACCAACGACGAGGCCGAGCAGCTCATGGTGTGGCTCGATGCGTGGCAGGAGGGCAGAGACGAGCAGCTACCGGCAGGCTGGGAGCTGACCCGGCATGTCTGGTGCCCTCGGTGTGACCGTGACGCTGATCCACTCGGTTGGTGGCATGATTTCAGCGGAAACTGGAAGGGGCGACCATACGGCACCGTCTTCCCGTCTCCGCCGCTACTGGAGATTGGGCCGGGGTGCCAAGGTGGCATGAATCCATACTTTAGGTTTCAGGGGGCGATTCACTGGCACGACCATAGCGTCGATGCGCTTCCTGGGTGGTGGTGGGTGGCATGCTCCACCCGCCGCGTGTTTCGCTGGGGGCTGCGGCGGGCATGACTGACTTCAGCGAGATGGCCGGCGCTGCGCTCAGGACGGACCTGGAGTGCATCCTGACCCTGCCCAGTGGCTTCGGGCTGGCGACGGCCTCACCACTGCAGAGGGCGCTGTGCCGCATTGCAGACGGGGTGCCGCTCGGCAGCTTGGCAGAGCACCCCGACGTGGCTAGCGTGGTACGAGGAGCGAGGCTGCCAGATAGGCCGCCCAGTGAAGTCTACGTGGTCAGCGGGGTCCGATGCGGCAAGAGCTTGCTCGCTGCTGCCAAGGCGGTGCAGGCAAGCCAGACGGTGGATATGGGGCGAGTGCCTGCCACCGAGGCGCCGGCTAGGTTCTCCATCGTCTCGCTCAAGCTGGACCTGGCTAAGGTGCCCTATCAGCACCTCGTGGGCGGGGTGCTGCGCTCGTTTAGGCATCTACTGGTGGGTGAGCCTACCTCGGACTCGGTGACGCTCCTGCATCCCTCTGGGCGCCGCGCAGAGGTGCGAGTCGTGGCAGGCGCGGCTGCGGGCGGCAGCCTCATCGCTCGGTGGAGCACCGGCGCCGTGTTCGATGAGGCGGGGCGCATGCACGGGGCCGACAGCGCGGTGGTCAACTTCGAGCACAGCCGCCAGGCCATCTTGGGGCGCTTGCTGCCAGGTGCCCAGCTCTGGGCCATAACGAGCCCTCACGCGCCGTTTGGCCCAATCTACCAGGCATGCGCCACGTACTGTCCCGAGCCCTCTAGCATGGCATGGGTGCCCAGCAAAGGGTTGTTCATCATGCGGGCCCCGGCGAACCTGCTCAACCCCTACTGGTGGACGGCGAAGCGGGTTAGGCGTCTGCAGGAGAAGGACCAAGGCGCCTACAGGACGGACGTGCTCGGCGAGTTCCTGGACCCGGAGTCGTCGCTGTTCACCAGCGCTGAGATTGCTGCAGCTACCCGCTCCGGGCCGCTGGTCCTCGAGCCCGAGCCCCGGCGCCACTACGTGGCAGTGATGGACCCAGCGACGCGCGGCAATGCCTGGACGCTGGTAGTGCTGAGCCGGTCGGAGCTGGGCACGGTGCAGGTAGCACGCTGCGAGCAGTGGCAGGGCGATAGCCTGAGCCCGCTGTCGGCCGAGGAGACGCTGCGCAAGGCGGCGACCATCCTGCGGCCCTAGCGATGTGACCGCGTGGTCAGTGACCAGTGG
>QJVU01000568.1 GCA_003235605.1 Planctomycetota bacterium
GGGGTTCAGCCGGGGCGAGCTTGGGTCGTGAGGTGGTTCGCCACTCCTCCAAGAGGTTGGCTTGAGCCGGCCGTCAACGCTCGCATCCGAGAATGCCATACGCACTTGGGACCCTTGGCGGTCGCCATCTCTGCACCCTCGGTCAGATGATACCGCGTCGTAACGAGGGCCTTGGCGTGGCGACGACAAGCATGTCCTGCGCACCGCGATGAGGTGATGGCACGGACTTTGTCGAATTGGCCGCGGTCGCGCACGTCCCACCGAGACATACTCCCTTTCACCCATCCCAGGGAATCGCAAGATGCGTTCCCCTCACGCAATCATGAGCCGTTCCAAGATCACCTTCGGGTCCGTTCTCGCTCTTCCCAGCCTGAAAAGCCTGACCAGCCAGATGTGCCTGACCGGCCTGACCAGCGTGGTCTGCTTGTGTGGCTGCAGCCGGGACCCGGACGTGACCCTCTACGTGGCACTCGATCAGGAACACAGCAGCCAGCTCGTCCGCCGTTTCGAGAACCAGTCCAGCCTCGCTGTGAAGGCTCGCTACGACACCGAGGCATCCAAGACCGTGGGGCTGGTCGGAGCCATCATCGAGGAGCGGGCACGTCCGCGGTGTGACGTGTTCTGGAACAACGAACTCGCCCACACGGTGAGGCTGGCGCAGAAAGACCTGCTCGAGCCGTACGTGTCACCCTCGGCGAAAGCGATTCCGGCGGAGTACCGGGACGCCAAGGGCCGTTGGACCGGCTTCGCCGCTCGTGCGCGCATCCTGATCGTGAACACCGAGCAGATCAAGGATCCCAAGGACTATCCCAAGAGCATGTGGGACCTGTTGGACCCCAAGTGGAAGCGCCGCTGCGGGGTCGCGCGGCCCCTCACCGGCACGACCCTCACTCACTTCACGGCCTTGCGCTCCGTGTTGGGGGAGCAGGAGTTCCATCGTTTTGTCGATGGCCTGTTCGAGAACGAGGTGGTCTTTCTCCAAAGCAATGGCGCCACCATGAAACAGACGGCAGCCGGCAACCTGGCGTGGGCCTTCACCGATACCGATGACTATCACGTGGCGCTGCAGAAAGGTCATCCGGTGACGGCGGTGTTCCCGGACCAGGGCGAGGACCAGATCGGGACAATGCTCATCCCCAACTCGGTCTGCATCGTGAAGGACTGCCCGCATCCGCAGCGCGCTCGGCAGCTCGTGGACTGGATCCTCAGCGAAGAGGTGGAGGGTCTGCTGGCAGCTGCCAAGTCCGCGCAGATCCCGCTGCGACCCAAGGTCAAGGGACCAGCCGAGCCCACCATCCTCACCATCGGCAGGTTCAAGGCGATGCGCTGGGACCCGGAGATCACTGCCAAGAACCTCGAGAAGACGGTCACCGAGTTCGGCGATCGCTTCGGCCAGTAGCAAGACCGCGATGGTCTGGCTGGCACGGATCCCCCTGGCACTGGCCGCGATCTTCTGTGCCGCATTCGTGGGCCTGCCCCTCCTGGCGATGCTCTGGGAGACCGTCGACACGCCGGATGGCTTCAGCCTCTCCGCGTACGGCGCGATCCTGAGGGACCCGGTGGACCGCTCCCAGCTGCTCTACTCCATTCAGCTGGGGTGTGTGGCCACGCTGCTGTCCTTCCTCCTGGGATTCGGCCATGCCTGGTTGACCTGGCGCACGGACCTGCCTGCGGGCGCGGTCCTCGGTCCCCTGGGCGTCGCGCCCCTGGTGGTGCCGCCGATCCTGGTGGCCATGGGCTTTGCGGACTTTGCCGACGTCGCCGGTTTCTGGTCGTGCGCCGTGTTGCTGGGCGTTTCCTATGCCCCGTTCGTGGCGGTGCTGACGGCCCGGGGCCTGCGGTCCATCGACGGCCGGCTCTACGAAGCTGCGTTGATCGCCAGGGGCAGGGGACCCGCGGACCGCATGCTGTTCCGGATGATCCTGCCGGAGGTGGCCGCGGGCTGCCTGTTTGCGCTCATCTTCGTGATCTCCGAGCACGGTGTTCCGGAGTTCCTCACCGTCAAGGGCAAGACCTGGCACACCTATGCCGAGGGGATCTTCGCCCAGTGGACGAGGCGCGCCATGGGCGTGGCCCACGAACAGACTGTCGGGCCGGTGGTGGCCGCTCTGCCCCTGGTGCTGCTCATCGTGGTCGCCCTGGCCGCGGCCCTGCGCCTGCGGGCCCACACCACCGTGGGCGGCGAGTTCCAGCGGCTCCCGCTCCGCAGGCTGGGGGCATGGCGCTGGCCTGCGCTGCTGGTGCCCGGGTTCTACCTTGGCTGTGGCCTGGGAGTACCTGTCCTGGTCATGGGTCTGTGGGCCGCGGGCTCCACCGTGGTCAAGCAGCCGATGTCCCTGCACACCTTGGGCGAGAGCTTCGGCCTGGCGATCCGCGAGACCGGCGGTGACCTCACCTACACGGTGGGCATCGGCGTCGCCACGACTGCGTTGCTGGTGGCGGTGGCAGTGCCCCTCGCCCGGCTCGCAGCACGGCGCCTGCCCATCGTCGATCACCTGAGCGTGCTGCCGGTGGCGGTGCCGGGCATCCTGTTGGCGATCGGTCTCGTCAAGGTCTACAACCATCCCGCTGCTGCTCGGGTCTACGAGCAGGTGGGGGACTTCTACGACTCCTGGGGCATCGTCGCGGCGGCCTACGCGGCCAGGTTCCTGCCCTTTGCGGTCCTCACCCTCAGCCACGCCAGCCGCCGCGTGTCCGGGTCCCTGGAGGAGGCTGCTGTCCTCACGGGACGCAGCCCGTTGGTCCGGGCGCTGAGGATCCATCTGCCCCTCCTGCGGCCCGCGGTCTGGTCTGCGGCCTGCCTGATCTTCATCCTGGCGCTTCGTGAGCTGGACATTGCGGTGGTGCTGCCGGCCGGCAACGGTACCGTCGTCCGCAGGCTGTCGAACGTCGTCCACTTCGGTGGCGAAAACATGGGCGGCGCCCTGGCGCTGTTGCTTCTGCTGGCGGCCGCCGCACTCCCGGCCCTGACGATCCTGGTGACGGGCCGCAAGCTGCGGTCCCTGTCCTGATCCTGAACCGATGAGCGCCATCAAGATCTCCGGCTTGAAGCTGCAGAGGGCTTCGGGCTTCCGCCTCGGCCCGATCTCGCTGGAGCTCGAGAGCGGATCGCGCACCGCCCTGCTGGGACCTTCGGGCTGTGGCAAGACAACGCTG
>QJVU01000435.1 GCA_003235605.1 Planctomycetota bacterium
ACGGACATAAGCCTCCGGGTCGCAGCGATTCGCCTCCTGGGAGAGAGGAACAACAGGGTGTTTCGCCCCCTCGTGGAGAGCGGGCTGGCCTCCGCCGATCCGAGGGTGCGTCTTGCGGCGGCGGAGGCGCTCCACCGAATGGCACCACGGCATTCGTTTCCGGTCCTGGTGCGAGCACTGGGCAGCGAGAGCCACGGCGTCGTACAGCACGCGTTGCTGTACGCGCTCTCCCGCATCCTCAACACGCGGGCCATCCCGAGAACGGGCCAAGACCGCGCTGCCCGAGCCTGCCTGCGCCTGCTGGGAAACGCCGAATGGCGCGTCCAGATGAGTGCCGTTGACTTGATCGGCCGGCACCCGCTCAAGGAGGCCGTGCCGGAGCTCATCGATGTCCTGGAGCGCCAGGAGACGGACCTGCTGAAGGAGCTGGTGAACCGCAACGCTTCGCCGCTGCTGCAGCGCAGGGCGGCAGATGCCCTGCACAAGATCACCGGCGCGGTCCTGCCCCCGAAAGCCGAAGTCTGGCGGAAGTTCTGGGAGCAGAACAAGGGCAACCTCGAGATCGTGGATCGGAACCGGTTGCGCCAGATTCCCACCGCCGGGCGGACGCGCGCTACGTTCTACGGCATCCCCGTGGAGGGCGGCGAGGTGGCGTTCGTGATCGACACCTCCGGCAGCATGAACGAGGAAGTGCAGGGTGACAGCGACGGCACCAGGAGTCGCCGACGACAACGCAGCCGCAACAGGATGAGCCGCCTGGAGCACGCCAAAGCCCAGATGCAGACGGCGACACAGACCATGGACCCGCACAGCCGCTACCACCTCTACACGTTCGCCGGCTCGGTGACGAAGTGGAACCTGAAACCCGTGCCGCCCAACGACCGCAGCTTCCGTGCCCTGACCGCATGCCTCGGGCACCTGGAAGCCGGTGGCGGCACCAACGTGTTCGACGCGCTGATGAAGGTCCTGGACGCGAAGGACCTCCGGTTCGGCGAGCGTCCCCGCGGAGTTGTCGACGAGATCTTCGTGCTATCCGATGGTGAGCCCACCGCTGGCGAGGTGCGAGACCCGGACGAGATCTTGCGGGTCGTGCGACAGATCAACCGCTACCTGAGGGTGAGGATCAACACGGTCTACACCGGACAGGGCCCTGGCGCGGAGTTCATGCGGGATCTTGCCAAGCAGAACGGCGGCGTGTTCGTCCAGAAGTGAGGGATCGCACAGGCGCAACGGAATCCTGGACACAAGGCAGGTAACCAAGGGCCGGGTTGCTATCCTCACCGCCACCAGGAGGTGTCCATGTCAGGAGCACGGCTTGACCACCCCTTCAAGACCCTGCGGCTCGGTCGGTTTCTCTTCAAGCTCGCCGATACATCGGAGGAGATCGAGCAGCTCCACAGGATGAACTACGACGCCTTTGTCCGGGAGGTCGGTCAGTACGACGATGACGGCTCCGGGCGACGCGTCGACAAGTTCGCGTCCAAGAACATCTACCTCGTCTGCAAGCTGGAGCGGGAGCCTGTGGGCATGATAGCCCTGCACGACAAGCCGCCGTTCTCGGTTGCCGCCCGACTGCAGGACCCCAGCATCCTCGAGCGGCTGGTTCCCCGGCCCGTGGAGGCGCGCCTGCTCACGGTGCGGCGGGACCAACGAAACAGCCTTGCCGTGGCCGGCCTGCTCTACGCCGCATATTGTTTCGCCGAGAGCGGCGGCTACTCCCACGTGGTGATCTCAGGCATCACCCAACAGCAACAGCTCTACGAGCGGATCGGTTTCCGTGCTCTGGGGCCTGCGGTTCCCTCCGGTCGCGCAGCCTTCGTGCCCATGGTCCTCGAGGTGGCAGCACTGCCCGCTTCCAAGCGCAGGATCAAGGCCCGGTTCGACCGGTTGGTCTCCCTTGGCAGTGCGCGCGACCCGGTCTCCCTGATACCGGGTCCCCCCAATCTCGACACAAGGGTTCGCTCCGCCTTCGAGCGTCCGTTGCTCTACCATCGCAGCGACGAGTTCCTGGCGCTGTTCGCGGAGGTCCGCTCCCGGTTGGGGAACCTGGTCGATGGCATGGAAGTGGTCCTGCTGAACGGCAGTGGCACCCTTGCGAACGACCAGGTCGCCGCCTGCATCGGAGCCGACCGCACCCTGGGGCAGGGACTGGTGCTGGTGAACGGCGAGTTTGGCCAGCGGCTCCGTGACCAGGCGGCGCGTGCTCACCTCCACTTCCAGGTACTGTCATGGCCCTGGGGCCAGCCATGGAGCATCGAGGAAATCGACGCCACCCTCGCCGGCCAATCGCAGATCGACTGGATCTGGGCGGTGCACCAGGAGTCCAGCACGGGTGTGCTCAACGATGGGGACCGCCTGATCGCGGTGGCCCGGCAGCATGGCTGCGCTGTGTACCTGGATGCCGTGAGCAGTGTCGGCGCCGTACCCGTTCCTCGAGGGCCAAGGCTGATCTCGGGCGTCAGCGGGAAGTGCCTCGGCTCCTACCCGGGGATCTCCTTTGTCCTGGTCGCGCCTGGCGCCCTGGACGGGGTCGATTCCCAACGCCTGCCGGCCTACCTGGATGCGGTGCACGCGCTGGCCACACCGGAGCCGCGTTTCACTTTCCCCTCACCGGTACTGCGCGCACTGCACCGCGCCCTGGATGCCTATGCCACCAAGGCCGCCCGAGAGGAGCGCTATGCTCACTACGCTCGTCTCGGACGCTACGTGCGCGAGAACCTCCGCGAGGTGGGCATCCTGCCCCTGGCCCGCGAGACCGTGGCCTCGCCGGTGATCACGACCTTCAAGCCGCCGGCAGCCTACTCCCCCCAGGACTTCGTGGAGCTGTGCCGCTCCTGGGGCTTCGAGCTGGCAGCACACAGCCACTACCTGAAGACGCGAGGCTGGGTCCAGATCGGCACGATGGGCGACATCCGCCACGCCGTCCTCGAGCCCTTGTTCCTGCGATTGCGAGAGCTGGTGTCCGGATCGGGTCTCCACTCGCGCGGCGCGGTAGCGGAGGCCGGGAGGGATGGCGCCACTTCGGTCTGACCCGTAGCCTTGTCGGGCACACCACTCAGTCATGCGTGAGTTGCTCGCAGCCCTCCCGTTCGTGATCCTCATCGGCTTCCCTGGGGCTGCACCGGCGCAGCTGCCACCGGTGCCCGTGCCGG
>QJVU01000086.1 GCA_003235605.1 Planctomycetota bacterium
AGCGCGGTTGCGTTCGATCTCTTCCGGCTTGTCGAAGCTGTACTTGGCAACCCGGTTGAAGTCGTAGTTGTAGTTCTTCCTGACATACGGCTGGTCCAGGTCAGCAATGGCGTTGGCCAGGCGCTTGGCACCATCCAGGCGAACTACAACAGTGTGGGTGTAGGTGCGGGTCTTGCTGTTGCGGGTGTGTACCTGGCCGCTCGGGTCAGTTGCGATGTGCTTGTTCATTGTTCAGTCCTCGTGGTGGGTTCAGATCAGGCACCTCGGTGAAGTGCCTGGTGTGAAGGCAAGGTACTTATGTAGGGCAGGCTAACCTCGGAACACCCCGCCTCGGCCTTTCGACCTGGAGTTCACCCTCAGCTCACCATCCTGGACGCCCCTTGCCAGGGCGCCCTGCTGGTCTTGGATGTTCTCTCTCCAGCACCCGGTACTCCCGTTGGCGGTCGGCTCCAGGGGACTAACCCTTTGCACCTCTGGCCAGGGGACCTCCATTTATAGCGCGCCTCAGTGACCGGGTCCGGCGCGGTAGGGGGAGGGGGCCAGGTGGCCACTTGCTCACCCTACGATTCGAACTCTAGTAGCTGTTACGGCAGCTGTCAAGCATTCTTGAGAAATCTTTTCACGTATACCCCATTGGGGATATATCCTACCCCCGTCCTGGGTATTGACCTTGACAGTTAAGGGTCCCCGGCTGATAAGGTAGGAACGCGATACAGAATTTTCACTATTCTATGGAGGCACTTATGATCTCACCCGAAGAGGCCCAGGGCGCTGCGGCCCAGGTGTTTTACATTCTGAATATGCCTGGCGGTATCAGCGTGGAGCTGTCCGACCTGGCAACCACCGACGGTGGCCACGCTATCCGCGTCACCGGCATCGTCAACGGCACCCCCGAAGACTTCACCTTCGAGTGTGGCATCGAGAACAACGAGCACATGAACAAGGCCCTGTTCACGCAGTGGCTCCTGGGGTGGGCCATGGCTACCCTGTCGATGGTGTCGAAGCTGGACCGGGAAGCGGAGCTGCTCGGGCACGGCGGTGAAGTCGTGACCGCAATGAGGCACTGATGGCCGTGGCTCAACGTGGCCCCTGGGGGCTGAAGCCTGACTTCGAGAAGATGCCGCGCGTGCTGCGCAAGGCCACCAGGTGGGTGACCTGGAAGGCGCGCATCAAGCCTGACGGCAGCGTCGGCAAGCAACCGTACCAGGCCAACGGCAAGCCGGCCAGTGTGGTGAACCCCACTGACTGGTGCACCTATGATGAAGCTGTGGCGGCGTACAGGGCCGACCCCTCGCTGTCCGGCATCGGCTTCGTGCTGACCAAGAGCACGAGGCCCGTTACTTGCCTGGACCTGGACAAGTGCCTGGACGCCGATGGCAAGCTGAGTGCCCACGCCCACGCAATCGTTGAAGCTGCGGACAGCTATACCGAGCTGAGTCCCAGCGGCAAGGGCGTGCGCATCATCCTGATGGGCGATGCCGGCGCGTTCATCGTGCCTGGCACTGAGTGCTATACCCAGGAGAGCAAGCGGTTCGTCACTATCACAGGCCACAGAATCGCCAACTCCGGCGACGTAGGACCGGTCAACGAGGCATTACTCGGCATACTTGACGAGATCCGGCCACGCAAGGGTGACCAGGAGACTGTTGACAAGATCCGGGAGAACAAGGAACAGATCCGCAAAATCCTGCTGCAGATGGACAGCAGCGAGTGGGAGGGCTATGAGAAGTGGCTGGAGCTGGGGATGGCGATCCATCACCAGTTCGACGGCGACGACGATGGCCTGGACCTGTGGGACGAACTGTCCCAGCAGCTGGTCAACTACGAGCAGGATGAGCTGATCAAAAAGTGGGACAGCTTCGGCGGCGGCGGGGGCAAACCTGTCACGTTGCGCACGTTCCTCAAAGAGGCCAAGGAACAGGGCGTCAACATCAAGCCTGTGGCCAACCCCGAGGACTTCCCGGACCTGGACGAAGATCCACCGGAAGCCAGCGACAAACCGCCGAAGCCTGGCAGCGAAGATCCCAAGCCTGGCCGACCTGCGTGGCTGATGGGCGGCGTTGAAATGCTGGGCACGCCACCCCCCATGCAGATCGTCGAGGAGCTGTTCGCGATGAAGCAGGTCAGCATGATCACTGGCGCGCCTGGCGCCGGCAAATCATTCCTGGGCCTGCATGCAGGATATTGCGTGTCCAGGGGTGACGATTTCTTCGGCCGGCGCGTGCGCCAGGGCAACGTGGTCTACCTGGCATACGAAGGTGTGGCTGCGTTGCAGCAGCGCGCCCGTGCTATCGAGAGCGTCCAGGGCAAGGCATGGCCCCGGGGGATGGTGTGTGGATCTCCTCCCGTGTCCATGTCGACCGAGGGATGGGGCAAGACCCTGGGCGATGACCTGGTGTCGTTCAAGCCCAAGCTGATCGTTGTGGACACCCTGGCCGCCGCGCTGCCAGGAATGAGCACCAGCGACGAGGGCATCATGGGCAAGCTGATGTCCGAGCTGCGCGCCTGGGCGGTCAAGTGGAATTGTCACATCATGGTGATCCACCATCCGCCGAAGGGTGGAGGCACTACCGGGCTGCAGCTGGTTCGTGGTTCAGGCGTCATCGAGGGCGACCTGGATACGCTGCTGTTCGTTCAGAAGGACACCAGGACCGGCCTGGTCACCGCTACTGTGGCCAAGCAGCGCAGCCTGGGCAGCTTTGGGGAGGAGTTCATCTACAAGCTGCAGAGCTGCCGCACCGGGATGGAGACCCAGTGGGGCCTGGAGAAAGCCGCCTACCTATCGGAGGAGGTCACACCGGAGGACAAGCTGGACCCCACAATCGAGAGCCTTCGAATCATGGTCCGGCAAGCGATCCAGGATGCCGGTGGGGTGGGTATCGACAAGGGTGAATGGCTGACTATCAAGGAACGCTGGATCGCCACCGAGGACCGGCTGAGTGGTCTCGCTGAAGATACGATCAAGGAACGGCAACGGAATGCAGTGCGTCAAATGAGCGATGAGTTCAAGTTTATCAGGGGTGGAAATCAGCAGATTTCGAGGGTTGAAACGCTGATGTAGTGGTGGGGTGGTGTGGTTGGTGGGGATTCCACCTTCCACACCAAGCAAGTAGTTGATTTGTAAGCAAACGTTGTATTTCATAGGTTGGTTGGTTGGTGTGGAGCCTCGTGTGGTGGGTGGTGTGTCTATAAGACACCCACCACACAACCCACCCACCACCGCACACACGAGGACACGAGACAGATGAGCAGAGAACCGACGATTCGAGAACAACACCTGGCCGCTGGCCTGGTCGCGCAGACCCTGGCAATCGACGAAGCGGCTCGCGCTGCCGGCATACACGTCGACGCACTGATGGCACTCAGCCTGGCAGCCGCGATCATGGCAGGTCGCCTGGCCGGCGGGGAGAACTCGGTATGAACCGCCTGCGCCGGATGAAGGTCGAGCGGATCTACGGATCAGTGGTCCAGTGGGTCCTGTTCCTTCGCGAGGTGGCCAACGGGGCGCACCTGGTGATCAAGCAAGCATGGGAGAAGTGGAATGGCTGAGGCATACACAGACGCACGCCTGGCACGAGAGCATCGGCTCGTTGACCTGGTGAACCAGCTCCGGGAGCTGGCGGAGACCGAGCTGCCCGGAACTTACAGCTCGGATGGTATCCTGGGCGCCGCATGCACCCTGTACGCGGCAGAGCAGCTTTTGGGCAATGCCATGGTAGCGGGTGGGGTGGAGATCGTGGCTCCTGGGGCTTCTGAGGAGGTCGGAAATGATCACGCAGGATGAAATCGGGGGATACCTGACCGATTACGAGAAAATCCAGGTAAGGGTCGCGCAGTCCAACATTGTGCCCCAGGGGCGTGTGGCGGACGTGGCGATGGCGATATTCCAGGTGCACGAGCATCACTGCGCCATGCACACCACCTTCAGCGAGGGAAAGAAGCAATGATCAGCCTGACAGATACGAAGGGCTACACAGCCCTGGTGGACGACACCGAGGGCAGCATTGCCTACATCACCTGGGACCCGAAGGACGAGCGCAGCTTGATAGCGTTCACGAACTCGGACCTGGTCCTGTACGTCCAGGAGACACCGGATCAGATCCAGGAGATCCTGGAGGGGCGCTGGCTGCCAGGCCCACACGACGAGGCCGAGGACGTGCCAGAGGAGGAGCACTGCGGCAACTGCCTGTACGAGGACAATCCACTCAAGTCCCTGCCCTGCAGCGATTGCAAGCTGGGGGATGGGGACAATGACCACTGGGAGCCGGCGGACATACTGGACAGGATGGGCCTGCCCGATACGAAGCCGGAACCAGGACCCCTGGAGCGGGCATACGACGGTATCCCGAACCAGGTCACATTCCCACAGGTCTTCGGACCCGTGGTGCAACTTCCACTGAAGCGCAAATAGGAGGCAACACACGATGGCTGCGATTGATACACAGGTCGGGGGCGACCACTACAAGATCATGGGCGTGCAGCCCTGGGACGTGATGGACACCTGGCCACTGGAGCAACAGGTCGGGGCGTACAGGCACGGCATCCTCAAGTACACGATGCGGTGCGGGAGCAAGGACGAGCGGCTCCAGGAGATCCGCAAGGCAGCGCACTACGCGCAGCGCCTGGTGGAGGTCCTGGAGATGGCACAGCGTGAGGCCGAGATCAAGGCCGAGGTCGAGGCAGGACCTGTTGACCTGGACGAGAACGCCAGGGATGACTATGACCGGGCGGTGTTCCAGGCATGGAAGGAGGAGCAGCTGCAGCGCCGGATACAGAGGAACTGGGCCGCAAGGACGCAGCCAGGGTACGAGCAGAAGGACGGACCACAGCCGGAGTGCTTCACCCACTACCCGCACCGGAATCCACAGGACCAGGCGGAGCGTGACTGCTGCACCTGCATGTGGGAGGGACAGTGCAGCGACAGGACGCCGGCACCAGAGGGAATCCCGAGCATGCCAGGCAGCGTGCTGGGATAGGGCGTACAACGAAGCGGGGCGTACATTATTCGTGTACGCCCCGGAATAATGAACACACAACAACGAGGAACGAGAATGAGCGAACTGACAACCCAGTACCAGGACTTCATCGCACTGAGCCGGTATGCCAGGTGGATCGAAGGTGCGAAGCGGCGTGAGACCTGGTCGGAGACATGCTTGCGGTACGTGAGCTACTGGATCAACAAGGGACTGATCACCGAAGAGGAAGGGCAGGAGCTGTACCACGCGATCTACCACCAGGCAGTCATGCCATCGATGCGCTGCATGATGACAGCCGGCGAGGCACTGGACCGGGACAACGTCGCCGGCTACAACTGCAGCTACACCGCCATCGAGGGCGGCGGTTCGTTCATCGAGGTGCTGACGCCCGAGATGCAGGCTGCCGGCTTCACCGCACCGGTCACAATCAACCTGGCCGACCCGGTCGACTTCGACGAGATGGTGTACGTGCTGATGTGTGGCACCGGGGTCGGGTTCAGCGTCGAGCGGCAGTTCATCGCGAACCTGCCAGTGGTCGGTCACAAGCTGCCCAGGAGGATCTACGCCAGGCGCGATGAGAACTACCCGGGCGTGCCGAAGGAAGAACTGAGCACGATGGACCACAAGAACAACGTGGTGCACGTCGCTGATTCGAAGTATGGGTGGGCCTCGGCCACGCGCATCATGATCGTCGAGCTGTACAACGGCAACTTCGACATCACATGGGACATGAGCAAGATCCGGCCGAAGGGCGAGCGGCTGAAAACGTTCGGCGGGCGTGCATCAGGTCCCGAGCCTCTCATCGCGCTGTTCGAGTATATGAAACCGGTGTTCAAGGGCGCCCAGGGTCGCAAGCTGAACAGCATCGAGTGTCATGACCTGGTGTGCAAGATCGCAGACATCGTTGTCGTGGGTGGCGTGCGCAGATCCGCGCTCATCGGACTGTCGAACCTGTCAGACCGACGCATGGCCGGTGCGAAGACAGGCGACTGGAGAACAACGCACCCGGAGCGGCAGCTGGCCAACAACAGCATCGCATTCACAGAGAAGCCGGATGTCGGTTCCTGGATGCAGGAGTGGCTGAACATCTACCAGTCATTCAGTGGCGAGCGCGGCCTGTTCTCGCGTGTGGCAGCAAAGGCCGCCGCAGCGAAGAGTGGCAGGCGCGACACCGACTACGAGTTCGGCACCAACCCGTGCAGCGAGATCATCCTGCGCTCGAAGCAGTTCTGCAACCTGTCAGAGGTCGTTGTGCGCCCTGGTGACTCGTTGCTGGACCTGAAGCGCAAGGTACGCTATGCCACGATCCTGGGGACACTACAATCGACCCTCACTGACTTTCGCTACCTGCGTCCGATCTGGAGGGAAAATACGGAGGAAGAGCGACTGTTGGGTGTGAGCCTGACGGGTATCATGGACCATGAGCTGCTGTCGGGTGAAGTCGATGGACCGCTCGCAACCTGGTTGGAGGAACTGCGGACACATGCGGTTGAAGTCAATAAAACATGGGCGGCGAGGTTGGGAATACCAGCGTCTGCTGCGATTACTTGTGTTAAGCCTAGTGGCACTGTCTCTCAGCTGGTCGATAGTGCAAGTGGTATACATCCTCGGTATAGCCCGTTCTATACCAGGACTGTACGAGCTGATGCTAAGGACCCTCTTACACAGCTTATGATCGATGAAGGTTTCCCATGGGAGTGGGCAATCGGCAAGGAAGGCAACACGGTCATCTTCAGCTTTCCGATGAAGGCTCCGGAGCATGCTGTGTTCCGGGATGATCGAACTGCACTGCAGCAACTGAAGCACTGGCTCATCTATCAACGCCACTGGTGTGAACACAAACCGAGCGTCACGATTTACGTGAAGGATCACGAGTGGCCGGAGGTTGGCGATTGGGTGTGGAAGCACTTCGACGAGGTGAGTGGAGTGTCGTTCCTTCCCCACGACGGTGGCCAGTACCAGCAGGCGCCGTACCAGGAGATCACCGAGGAGCAGTACCTCGACAACCTGGCAGTCATGCCCGTGGACGTGGACTGGAGCCGGCTTCGTTTGTACGAGGTCGAGGATACCACGACATCCAGCCAGGAGCTGGCCTGCAAGGGAGGTGCCTGCGAGCTATGAGCCGGCGATTCGCTACACCGGTGTTGATGGAGCGCGAGGTCGAGCTGTACTTCTTCGACTGCGAAGCGCGCAACACCACACCCACGCTATCCGGACTGGCGCTGTCCCTGGGGTTCTCAACCCTGGGGGCCTTGCGCCGGTACGAGGGATACGACGAGGGGGAATACAAGGGCGTCATTGACCGTGCCAGGCTGCGCATCATGGACCTGCTGGAACAGGCTGTGGCCAGCGGGCGCGGAGCCGGCGCACAGTTCCTGCTGAAGAACATGGACAAGGACGAGTGGCGCGACCGCACCGAGACATCGGTGGATCTGAAGGATGACCGCCAGGGGATGACAGCAATCGAACGCGCGAACCGGATCGAGGCGTTGATACAGCAAGTGCGCCAGGAGAAGATAGTGAAATCGATACCCCACGAACCAGAGGAGGAAGACAACTCGTGGATGGAATAGCAATGCAGCAGCTTCTCAAGGACCTCGAAGCGGTGTACCCGTACTTCACCGACGCGCAGAAGGCGGAGGTGGATGACCTGGTACGCGGATTCGAGGTGTGGAGTTCCTTCAAGGGTCCACAGACAGAAGCGGTGTATTGCACAGCTGACGAGCTGTTCTATGGCGGCGCGGCGGGTGGAGGCAAGACCGACCTCATCGTTGGCCTGGCACTCACCCGCCACGTACACAGCATCATCTACCGGCGCGAGGGCGTGCAGCTCGTTGGCATCCTGCAGCGCATGTCGCAGATCCTGGGCAACCGCGTAGGGTGGAACGGCCAGGACAAGATCTGGCGATACAAGGACCGCATCATCGAGTTCGGCGCGGTCAAGGACCTGGGCGACGAGGAGAAGTACCAGGGCCGGCCGCACGACCTGAAGGCGTTCGACGAGATCACTCACTTCATCCAGTTCCAGTACGAGTTCTTGAACGGGTGGAAGCGGTCCAACGATCCAGACCAGCAGAAGCGCACCGTGGCCACCGGCAACCCGCCCACCAGGCCAGAGGGTCTGTGGGTCAAGAAATACTGGGGACCCTGGCTTGACAAGCACAACCACCTCTACAACAAGGTCGAGCCTGGCGAGCTGGCGTACTACTTCCGCGACTCCAGCGGCGAGATGGTGTTCCTGCGAGAGCCGGAGCCGCAGCTCGATGAGGACGGGGAGGTGATCATCCCCAGGTCCATGACATTCATTCCATCCCGGGTGGAGGACAACCCCGCATACATGGCCACAGGATACAAGCAACAGCTGCAATCGATGCCGGAGCCACTCCGGTCCCAGCTCCTGAAGGGCGACTTCGAGGCGTTCAGCGATGACGACCCGTACCAGGTGATCCCTACCCGGTGGGTGGTTGAAGCCCAGGAACGGTGGGAGGACAAGAAAACGAAACGGGAGAAGGGCGAGATGATGGCCATGGGTGTGGACCCGGCCCGAGGCGGCAAGGACCGCACGATCATCTCCAGGCGCTACGACAAGCTGTGGTTTGCCAAGCTTGATGCCTACCCTGGCGGCGACACGCCAGACGGGCCGGCAGTGACAGCCTTGATTGTGTCCCTGCGCAAGGACGACGCGCCGGCGGTCATCGATGTCGTCGGCATAGGCTCCAGCGTGGTGGACGATGGACGCGGCCAGGGTATCCACGTCGTACCATGGAACAACGCGGAGCGGGCGCCGGCGACAATCAAGGGCCTCAGATTCGTCAACAAGAGGGCCTGGGCGTACTGGACCTTTCGCGAGCTGCTGGACCCGGCGAACGAGACCGGCATCCAGCTACCCCCGGATGACGATCTCCTGGCCGAGCTGACGGCACACCGCTTCGAGATGCGGGCCAACGGCATATTCGTCCTGAGCAAGGACAACGTGAAGGAACTTATCGGCAGATCACCCGACAAGTCCGACGCTGTGGTCCAGGCCAGCATCGAGGTTCAGAAGCGGCACCAGTCCCGGGAGACCTTCCATGGCATCAAAACCGAGGAAGAGGACGACATAAACTCCTACAATCCATACGAATGAGAACGATTCGTATTGACAGTTGAGAACTATTCTTGATAAGGTAGGAACGCTGGAAGTAAATACGCACAGAGGGCTATGGACATGGGTTCAGATTAATGGCAACGCAACCGGTCATCACGAAAGCAGTAGGCAAGGGTCAAACCAGGCAAGGCATAATCGCCGGCCTGCGCCGTAAGGTGGGTCCTGCAGGTCCTGCGACTCCTGGCCCAGCCGGCACTGTGGCGAAGGACCGGGCGCCCAGCCAGGCGGAGCTGGCGAAGTTGTACGCGAAAGATCCCTATGCGTTCCACGACTTCAGTACCAATGTAGGTTTGGACCCGAACACGGGAAAGAACCTGGTACGCAAGGGAAAGATAACTTTTCACGCGGGAATTGACCCGGCTGACGCAACGGGAATGTCGCAGCTCCTGTTGAAGAACAATCCCGAACTGGCGAACGACCGCTACACGGTTGAGTACGACACCGGGTGGGACCAGTACAACGCAGCGGTAGCAGGCCAGCGCACCCACGTAAGCGCGTCTGCCCGCAACGCTCGTGCCGCCGGCAAGGCCGCAGCACAGAGCACATTCCTGGTCGCCCCACAGGCAGTCCTGGGTCAGACCGACACCAAGGAAAAACTTGGAGCACCGAAGAAACTCGGTTCCAAGCCGATACTGGGATAGACGATTATGTGCATGGGAGCATCAGCACCAACACCACCGCCTTTGCCGCCTCCACCGCCGCCTCCCCCAGAGGCAGTGTCGGAGTCAGTGAGGGCATCACGGGCTTCGGATAAAGCGAAGCGTCGTGCCGCAGCCGAGCAAGCCGGTGGGTCCCGAGTCAGCACTTCTTCTGCTGCCGGGTTACTCACTCCTGCCAATACGCAATCCGCACAGGGAACACTGATCGGTGGCTGACATCCGTACAAAGCTGAACAAGCGGTGGAACGACCTGGAGAAGGACCGTTCCTCGTACATCAGCCACTACAAGGAACTTCAGGAACACATCTTCCCTCGGCGGGGAAGGTTCCTGACCACCGAGCGCAACGACGGTAGCAAGACACACAACAAGATCCTTGACAACGCGGGCACACTAGCTGCCCGTAC
>QJVU01000377.1 GCA_003235605.1 Planctomycetota bacterium
GGCGAGCATCATCTGGTAGGCCTCGCGGCTAGGGAGCATGCCGATGGCGCGTGCGATCTGCGGCAGGTCATCGGCACGGCCGGTGTTCTCAAACAGGCTGATCAACAGCCTGGCATCTGTCGGCTCCCCTATGTAGCCCAAGACCTCCGCCAGCACGGCACGCGCCATGTGCCTGGGGTCGGTACGCAGATGGTTGCGAACCACCGGGAGTGCGAAGTCAGCGCCGATGAGGGCCAGTGCGTGGCCAGCTGCTGCCCGGTCTGCGGGCCTTTCTGCCCTGTGCACAACCTCCGCCAGCTCATGGACAGAGGCTTCGTCCCGAGCCAACCCCAGCGCCAGCAGATAGGCTCCCCGGCTGCCACGGTTCCGCTCGCTGCGATAGGCCTGGCGCAGTGCGCTCACGACGTTGTCATCCCGCGCCTTTTGTTTGTTCTGCCGCACCAGCAAGCCAAGGCCAATGGCCGCCCACGGGCGCAGGACACGTCGGCCCCGCTGCAGGTTACGAAGCAGGATCTTGCGGGCACTGTCGCTGCCCCGCTGCCCCAGGGAGATCTGCAGAAACGCGCAGGTCAGCTGCTCATGCTCGGACTTGCACGCCCTCGCCAGGGGTCCGAGGGCAGCTGGGCTGTCGAACCCACCCAGCGCCAGTGCCGCGGAACGTCGAGCTTCCAGCTTGTGACCTTCCAGCGAACGCACCAACATCTCCAAGGAGTCCTCATCCCGAGCCATGCCCAGGCTCTCGAGTGCCCGGGACCGGATCTCTACGGCGGTCTTCTGGCCGCCTGCCAGCTCTTGGGCGATCTCCCGCATGGACTCGGAACCGACCAGGGTCGCATAGAGGAGCTTGGCCATGACCAGATCGCGTTGCAGGTGCGCCGCAGTCTTCGTCTTGCCGTTGCCGTCGCCGCTCACCTCCTCCAAGGCGAGGTTGCGGACGAACGCGTCCACCTCGGTCCTGGCGCCGCAGCGCCGCGCCAGCCCGAGGGCGATCACCGCCAGTGGACGGCCAGAGCGACTGATCGTCTCACGCTTTGCACCTGGCGCGTGGCCGTAGCTGGCGATGTGCATGAGGGCATGAACTGCCCGGGCAGAACCAGTGCTACCAAGAGCCAGAATGGCGTCCTCGCGCACTTCCTGGGCCGCATCGTCGAGCATCGACAGCAGGTGCCGGGTCGCGGCGCCACCGGCAACCCTTCCGAGCGAACGCAGGGCGGCGATTCGCACCCGGGCGTCCTCATGCTTCAGGTTCGAGATCAACACGGAGGTCAGCTCTTTCCTCGTTTCGTCCTGCTTGTCCTCCAGGACATAGTCCGGAGGCTGCAGGAACAGGCTGCGGTTCCACTCCCACCAGACATCCCAGCTCTGGGCTGGCAGGTTCGTCAGGGGCATGCCCCGTGGCGTGGTCGGAGCAGAAACTCCGGGCGCTGACGGCGACCTCGGCGTCGCAGTTCGTGGCGCGGCCGAAGGACCCTTGCCTGGCCGCCCACCCGGAGTGGTCGGAGTCGGGACTCCCGGTGTAGACGGCGTCCGGGGAGACGGTGTCACGGGAGTTGGTTGAGACGGGCTGTTCGGGGTCGGGGTGTGCCCACCGGGCACAGTGTCACCGGGGCCGGGGTACGGCTCCTGAACAGGAGGCCGTGGCGGCGGCGGCGGCATGTTGTTTCATTGTCCGGGGAGCCATCGGGCGGCCATGAGCGTCAGCGCCCACAGCAGCAGCAGGTACTTGGCTTTCATGTTGTTCTCCTTGCGGAGGATGGGGTGAGGGCTTGTCTTGGAAACCGGCCGTGGGGAACGAGCTGTCTTGGGACGTGCTGCACACAAACGCCGTGCCCCCACCTGGCACGAGGCCGGCAACCCGGCTGAGCCCCGTGCCGGTTACCCGGTCGTAACAGTAGGTCGATCGTCGAAACGCTCCGTCTCGCCACCCCGGACTCCGCACATGGCCGGGAAACCCCTATTCTGGGGCATCATGACTGGTCGCTGGAGTCGACCCCCGACGTGTAGGACCTCATTGGTGCTCGCCGCCCTTGTCCTTGCCCTCTCTCCTGGGGCCTTGGGGCAGTCCCGCCCGAGCCGTGCTTCCGCTCCAAGCCCCAAGCCGCCACAGGAACGCCCCCACCGCCGGCAGGCTGACAGACTGATCAAGCAGCTCGAAATACCGGACCGAAGGTCCGACGCGGTGAGACAGCTCCTCAGGCTCGGAAGGGACGCAGTGCCAGACCTCGCACGTGCGCTTCACGATCCACGACCCGAAGTTGTGCTGTGCATCGCGGAGATGCTGAGGATGCTGGGTACGGATGCCCGCGCGGCGCTGACCGACCTGGAGCAACTCGCAAAGAACCCCAACACTCGGCTAGCGAACGCCGCGCGCTACGCGATGAGCACCGTGGAACCGACGGGTGCTGTCCTGGTATCGGTCTACGACAAGGGTGAGCTGCGCGAACTGGACGCCAAGGGCGAGGTTGTCCACACCGTCACGGGCTTGCAGGGCATCTTCGACGCGAGGCCCCTGGCGAACGGAAACTACCTGGTTGCCTTGATCAGCCGCGGCACCGTCAAGGAGATCAACCGCAAAGGCGACGAGGTGTGGAGCCACAAGGGCCTCCAGATGCCGACGGCCGCACAGCGCCTACCCGATGGCAACACGCTCATCTGCGAAACCAACAAGAAGCGCGTCTTCGAATTGGACAGCAAGGGCAAGACGGTATGGGAGTTCGAGTTAAACCTACCCTACCACGCGACCCGCCTACCCAGCGGCAACACGCTGATTGCCGAATATGCCGGGAACCGCGTCGTGGAAGTCGATCCAAAAGGCAAGATCGTCTGGCAGCTGAAAGGTCTTCAAGGCGCGCTCGGCGCAACCCGCCTGCTTAACGGCAACACGTTGATCTGCGAATGTTCAGCCAGACGCGTGCGTGAGGTGGACGCCGACGGCAAGACGGTCCTGGAGATCAAGAACGTGACCAACCCCTATGCGGCGATTCGCCTCGCCAACGGACACACCCTGGTTTCTGGGACGACTGGCTTGGAGGCGTACGACAAGGACGGCAAGCGACTGTGGCGCAAGCATCCGGGTGTCACGGCTTCCCTGGAACACAACTAGCACAGCAGACGCAGGTACCGCGAGAGTGCCTACCTT
>QJVU01000343.1 GCA_003235605.1 Planctomycetota bacterium
GGAGGGCACGCCAGTTCCATGCTGCCATTGACAAGAAGCCCGAGACCGCGTGTCCCCAGAACATCTACTTGTTCGCAGGCGATGCCGAAAGGACCTTGACCAAGGCGTTGCTGAGTGAGCGTGGCAGCCAGGTCGTCGCGGTCTTCTCCGACGCCGATACTCTCTACAGCCCCGGCGACGGAACGGTACCTCGGTATAGCGCCATAGGCGACGAACGCACGGGGGGCCCCTACCAGCGGGGGGTCAAGACGAACATCCCGTGGCGCAACGTGACCTTCCTATCCGATGACCACCTCGGCCTGACCAACAACCCGACCTTCTCGGACAACATGCTCTACATCCTGCTGGAACAAGTCGGGGCCGGCGCGGCGGGACATCACCACTGAGCGGTGCTACATCGGCAGCAGCTCCAACCCGAACTTGATCGGCACTCCGAAGTTGGACCCACCGAAATCTCGCAGGATGGCTGAGTTGACGCCGATGACCTCCCCGCCGACACCAAACACCGGACCGCCCGAACCACCCACGGTCGTCTGAGCATCGTAGACCAGCTGCCGCTCTCGGACTTCGTTGAGAGCGCCCTGGGTGATGTGAGGCGAGATGGCCTTGTGGATTGCCAGCTGCTCGATGACTTCGGTGAGGTTGCGCGCGTGGGAGCGCACGGACCGCACGATCTTCGGGTCGGTCTTGGCAATCACCGCGCTGAGGCCTGTTGGGTAGCCCAGTACGATGACCTTGCGGCCCCGCATGGGGGCGAGGTCACCCTTGAAAAGAGGGAGGACGGGCGTGTCTCGGACCTGCTTGGCTTCCACCTGCATGACCGCCAGATCCACCCCTTCCACCTTGGAGAGGCGGATCGTGTCCCAGTCCACAGGGATGGGGCGTTTGCCAGGAAAGGTCGCGGCGAGGTGCAGGAAGTACGGCTCGAACCCCAGGATGCTGGCCCGGGAGAAAGATGGATCCCGCCACCATGGCTGCGCAACGTGTCGGTTGGTGAGCACGTGCCCCTTGTCGCTGGCAAGGAAGCCCGAGCCCACGTACTCCAGCTCCATCGGTTTGCCGTCATCACCGTTCAGCACGACGGTCCTGCCGCCCTCGGTCCGGCGCATGCCCCAGATGCCGTGCAACAGGCAGACCCCCCTGGGATACTCTTCGAACACCTTCTTGAGGGCACGGTTGGCTCGCTGCATTTCCGTCAACACAGGCTCTGTCTGCGCGAGCTGCTCTCGCAGCCTCTTGACCTCCGCTTCGCTCTTCGCCAGCTCCGCGGCCTGGCGCTTGACGTAATCGGCCAGTTCCCGGCGCAGCCCGGCCATCTCCTCCTGGTGCGCTTTCTCACCTTGGACACGGCCTCGGCGCTCCCCCAGGTAGCCGCCCAGGTACGCAAGCCCCATCACGATCACGATCACTGCGACCGGGAAGCCGACCTTCAGCTGCGGCGTCGCGTGGGTCAACAGGTCGCGGATGAACGACTGCGAGAAGGCCCACCTGCCGCTCTGTTTGCCGACATCGTGGGCGTCGGTGAGCATCATCCGGACCGGCTTGCAGACAGCCCCCTTCTCCTGGTGTACCCGGAACCTCGCTCGGGGACCGCCGGTGCCGAACTCCAAGAGGTCGTTGTGGTCGAGGATTATCTCCTTGATCTCGTTGCCGTTGACATAGACTGACCCCTCCAGGGAGCGCAGGTGGATCGCGCAGTCGTCCTGGCGAAAGGCGAACTCTGCATGGCGCGGTTGGACTCCCGGTGTCCCCGCCGGGAACCGGATCGCAGCGTCCGGATCGGTACCGACGAGCAAGTTGCTCGACTCGTACGTGATGGTACGACCGCGCAAGGGTCCCGAGAGGTGGAGCAGCTGGGTGTGCAACGGCGGGCTCCTATTTGGGCTCGGTCTGGAACCAGTCGGAGTAATCGACGTGCAGCGCCGGCATGGGCATGCGGCGCTGATTCCCGGCTTTCAAGTACTGGTCGAACCATCTGAGCGTGCGCACTGAGAAGTCGTAGCGGTTGGTGTTGTTACGGTTGCCGTGGCCTTCGCCGGGGTACTGCACGCAGCGCGTGGGGGTGTCAGTGTGGAACTTCACGGCGCGGTACAGCATCAGTGGTTGGCTTGGATGTACCCGGGTATCGTCAGTCCCACCCAGCAGCAACAGCGGTGTTCGGCAATCTGCCGCGTAGGTCAAGGGACTGCGCTCGGCGAGATAGCCGAGTTGCTGGAAAGGCCACTTCTCCTGGTAGTGGACCAGGAAGAACTCATTGGGGATGTCTGAGGTAAGCCACTTGGTCCGAATGTCCACGAACGGCACGAAGCTCACCGCCGCTGCGAAGTGCTTGCTGTGCCGGGTTGCTGCCCAAGCCGCCGTGTAGCCTCCGTATGAGCCACCGCCTATGCCCACGCGATCGACATCGATGAGCCCCATGCTGTCCAGATGAGCGATTGCGTCGAGATGGTCGTTGAATTCGCCGCCCATCACATCACCGTGATCGGCCATGGCGAACTCCACGCCATAGCCAGTGCTCGCCCGGTAGTTGGGGTACCAGGCGAAGTAGCCCCGGGCGCAGAGCATCTGTCCCCAGGCTGAGTAGCTGGTGTTCCAGCCTTCCGAAAAGTGGGACTCTGGCCCGCCGTGCACAACGATCACCAGCGGGTAGCGTTGTCCCTTGTCGTGATCGAGGGGATACATCAGCAACCCCTCGATCTCGAGGCCATCCCGCGCCTTGAAGCGGACCACATCCTGTTTGCCGAGCCTGACACTGGAAAGCCAGGGGTTCGAGTCTGTGAGACGCGTTGCAACCACGCGCTTCTCTAGTGTGATGCGGAACGCCTCGGCGGGATGTTGGCTGGTGCTACCCGCAAGCAGAAGCCCGTTCCTCACGATGTGGAAGGATCGAAACGCCAGGCCCGGCACGCCGAAACCTGCGGCCATCCAAGAGATGTCCTTGTCCCGCGTGATCTGGCTGTTGGGGTCAGGCGTCGCTTTTCCGAGCGCTTCCTCTGGATAGAACCACGTGTAGAGGGTCTTCACGCCCCGGCTGACAGTGGCGTGGATCAGGTCGCCCTTCCACTCAATTTGGTGCACCATGCCCTTGAAGTCTGGGGTCAGGCAAACGGCCTCACTCTGATCGGTAGACTTGACGTA
>QJVU01000326.1 GCA_003235605.1 Planctomycetota bacterium
TCGCAGGAAGTTCCTTCAGGGCACCCTGGGGGCTGCTGGTGGAGCAGCGGCCCTGGGCGCCGCCCTCAGCCCGCTGCGGGAGCTCGACACCAGCCGCTTCTCGTTGGAGAAGTTCCTCCAGAAACACTACAAGGAGATGACCCCGGAGGAGATGGAGGCAGCGCTCGCGCGCATCCGCAAGGAGGTGGAGCGGCGCCACGGTGTGAAGGCCAAGGTGCAGGATTACAAGCCGATGAACGGCGTGGAGTTTGTCTACGCGTTGAATCTGGGGGCATGCATCGGCTGCCGAAGGTGTGTGCACGCCTGCGTGGCCGAGAACAACCAGAGCCGCAACCCGGAGATCCAGTACATCCGGGTACTCGAGATGCCGCGGGGAACCATCGACATCGAGCAGGGCAACCACCATTACGACCCGCAAAAGGTTCCGAGGGACAACCACTTCTACATGCCGATCCAGTGCCACCAGTGCGCCAACCCGCCCTGCGTCAAGGCCTGCCCCGTTGAGGCCACATGGCAGGACGAGGATGGCATCGTGGTGATCGACTACGACTGGTGCATTGGATGCCGATACTGCGAGGCAGCCTGCCCGTACTGGGCCCGGCGGTTCAACTTCAAGGAGCCCGAGATTCCCAAGGAAGAGATCAACCCCGACATGGGCTACCTGTCCAATCGGCCGCGACCGAATGGCGTGGTGGAGAAGTGTCACTTCTGCCTGCACCGCACCAGGCAGGGCAAGTACCCCGCCTGTCTCGAGGTCTGCCCGGTGGGAGCCCGCAAGTTCGGCAACCTCCTCGATCCTGAGAGTGAGGTTTCTCAGATCCTCCGCAACAAACGAGTGTTCGTCCTCAAAGAAGAGACCGGAACCCTACCTCGCTTCTTCTACTACTTCGACGCCGACTACCACCTCGAGAAGAGGTAGCCGCCATCGTGAGAGAGTATCTCCGATTCCTCTGGCGATGTGCGCGCACGAGCTTTCTGGGTGACTGGCGCTACTACACCTGGATGGCGTTCCTGGTGATCGTATCGCTCTTCGGTCTCAATGCCTGGACCAAGCAGCTGGTCCAAGGACTGGGCACCACTGGCCTCACCGATCATGTCTCCTGGGGGTTCTACATCGCCCACTTCACATTCCTGGTGGGGATGGCCGCCGCAGCCGTGATGCTCGTCATCCCGGTCTACATCTACCGCAACCGGGAGCTGCACGATCTGGTGATCTTTGGCGAGCTGCTGGCCGTGGCATGCATCATCATGTGTCTGGGGTTCGTGACGTGTGACCTCGGCCATCCGGAACGGGCCTTGAACCTGGTTCGCCGTCCGAACTTTCCAGCGTCGATCATGATCTGGGACGTCATCGCGCTGAACGGCTACCTCTTGTTGAACGTCCACATTTGCGGCTACCTGATCTACTGCGCCTACCGCAAGCGCAAACCCATCAAGCTGTTCTATATCCCTTTCGTGTTCATCGCGATCGTCTGGGCCATCAGCATTCACACCGTGACTGCCTTCCTCTACGTTGGCCTGGGTGGCCGTCCGTTCTGGAATCAGGCGATCATTGCTCCCCGGTTCCTTGCCTCCGCATTCGCCGCGGGGCCCGCTTTCCTGATCCTGACGCTACAAGTGATCCGGAAGTTCACGGCCTATCAAGTACAAGACAAGGCCTTGGACCTGCTACGGAACATCGTGACCATCGCGCTGACGATCAACATGTTCCTGCTGGGTTGCGAGCTCTTCACCGAGTTCTATACCGGATCACACCACATGGCCTCCACGGTCTACCTGTACTTCGGCCTGCGCGGGAAGTTCGCATTGGTACCGTGGATCTGGTCCGCAATCACGCTCAACTGCTTCGCCCTGGGAATCCTGCTCTCGCCTGCGGCGCGCACCTTGCGCTGGCTGAACACGGCCTGCCTCTCCCTATTCGTCGGCATCTGGATCGAGAAGGGCATGGGGCTCATCGTGCCTGCATTCATTCCCTCGCCCCTGGGAGAGATGGTCGAGTACTCGCCGACGATCAACGAGATACTGGTCGGCCTTGGCATCTGGGCCCTTGGATTGCTCATCTACACGATCCTGGTGCGCATCACCATCCCGGTTCTGTCCGGCCGCCTCACTATCGATACCACCTACAGAGACAAGCTCTACCGCGAAATGACTATGCAAGGAGACCATCAGATGATGACTGATCGGCGCACCGACACCAAGTCGCCTGGTAGGCCACGCAGCAAGCCACCCAGCAGGCCTCTCGCACCCCTCATCCTCCTGGTTGCCGGTCTGCCAGCGGTCGTGTGTGCCGACCTGTCAGCCCAGGCAATTGGACGCGCCGAGATGAGCAAGGAGAGCTTGGAGTGCATCAAGTGCCACAGGAAGGAGCAACGCGCTCTTTACCAGCAGTGGGGCAGGAGCAAGCACTACCGTGGCAACATAGGTTGCTACGAGTGCCACGGTGCCGGACCAGGAGACAAGGATGGCTTCGATCACTACGACTATCGAATCGCCATCATCGTCAGTCCAAAGGACTGTGGCAGGTGCCACGTCCAAGAGGTGAAGGAATTCCAAGCATCCCACCACGCCAAGGGGGCGCAGACCCTGGGCTCGCTCGACAGCCTCCTTGCAGACGCCGTGGCAGGCGGCAAGTTGCTGGTGACGCCTGCCTTCCCCCACGGCGTCTCTGCTTCGGCGGTATCCGGCTGTTGGCAGTGCCATGGGTCCGAAGTCAAGGTACTTGCCAACGGGCAGCTGGATCCGGCCACCTATCCGAACAGCGGCATTGGCAGGGTCAACCCCGACGGCTCGGAAGGCGCCTGCAACGCATGCCATTCCCGCCACGAGTTCTCAGCGGCCCAGGCTCGTTTCCCGGACACCTGCGGCAAGTGCCACCTGGGCCCCGATCACGCCGAGAAGGAGATCTACCACGAGTCGAAGCACGGCATCGCGTTCTTTGCCAACCTCGACAAAATGAACCTCCAGTCTGCGAAGTGGATTGCCGGTGAAGACTACTCAGCGGCTCCAACGTGCGCCACGTGCCACATGTCGGCCAGCAGGAACAAGCCTGTGACCCACAATGTCGGTGCGCGCATCAGCTGGAACAACCGTCCGGAGATCTCTGTCCGACCCGAGCTCGTAGACGCCAG
>QJVU01000489.1 GCA_003235605.1 Planctomycetota bacterium
GCAATGGCCGCGACCAGTGGTCTTTGCGCAAGGCCGGATTCCTGGTGCTGGAACCCGAGGTCCCTGTGCACGGTGTCGTTCCGGCCAAGGGGGGTGTGGTCCTGAACCGGACCTTCCGCGTGCAGGCCGGGAGCGTTCCCGGGAGGCACAGCCCCTTGGGTCCCAGGGTCCCGTTGTTCACCCGTCAGAGACTGGAACGGGAGCCACTGTTCTTCCTGGTCGAGGGGGTCGGTCACTTCCAGCGAAGCCTCGCCGGAAGGCCCCCCGATGCCGACGGCCTCTACCGTGTGGAGGTGCCTGCGCCCGGCGGTCGCCTGACGGTGCGCGTCGAGAACCAGCCTCCAGGGGGCATGTCCCTGTTCGTGAGGCCTGACAGTGGGTCGGGGGGGATCGCCGGCAAGCACGCCGGAGCGAACTGGTGTTTCGAGGGCCTCACCCCCGGGCACTACCGCCTGCTGCTCACCTACGACACCACCACTCCAGGGGGGAGGCAGGTCCACAGCGGTCGCCTTCTCCCCGGGATCGTGGCAGTGCAATCCCGCCAGGAGACCAAGGTCGCGGTGCAGATGCCGGAAGTGCTCGAGATCACGGGCCTGGTCACCAACTGGCGAGACATCGAGACCTCGACGGCGCCCGAATGGCTGCGGCTGCGACACGGTGAGCACGCCCACCGCGCACGGCTCGACCCCCAGGGTGGGTTCCAACTCGCTGTCCTGGGGCCATGGGACGGAGCCAAGGAGGTGACCTTTGCGGGTCCGCGGCTGCTCGTGGACATCAAGACCGACGAAGTCACCTGGCTGGCCGAGCGGAAGCAGCTGCTGGTGACCTTTCCCCGTGTCCACCATCGCCACCTGCTGGCGCGGTCTGTTGCAGGCGGCCACATCTGGGCCCAGGTCTACCCGTCCGGCGAACGCCCCGGCCGCCGACTCAACCCCAGGGAGGGTCGTTTCCTGATCCCTGACCTTCCCGGAGGCGTTGACGGGATCGTCTGCGAGCAGGCGCAGCGGGGTGCCCGCCAGCTTCGGATGCTGCAGGGGTGGTTCCACCTGGCTGCCGGCGGCCCCGCAGAGACCCGGTTGTCCTGCAAGGGTCGCTTCGTCCAGGTGTCCATGGCCGGGGACGGGCAGACGGCTACCGTGACCCTCAAACCCCCCAGCTGGTGGCGGCACCCGCCCTTGCCCTGGGCCGCGCTCCGGCTGGCGGGCACGGCGCCCAGGCAGCTCTGGCTGCCGGAGGGCGCAACCGCCGTGGTGGTGGACGGCGGGAAAGAGATTCCCGCCGACGAGGTAAGAGAACAGCTCGTCATCGACCAGCCCATGAAAGCCAGATGATCCGGAGCCGGGGAGCCACCCCCCGGGGGACGCGCTGGTGAACCGCCCCTGGTTGATTCCGTTTGTGGGCACGCAGCGGCCGTTCTAACCTTTTCGAGCTCCCCGCCCCCACTGGATCCAGAAACGAGGCAGCATGTACCCGCGCACCCCCCGAGGTTTCTCGCCGTCCCTGCTCATTGTCCTGCTTTCGGCATGCGCGTCCGTGGGCGCAGCTCCCCAGGGGAATGACCGCGCCGCCAAGGAAGCCCGGGAGGCGGCAGGCATGCCAGCCCCCGCCCAGCGGCAGATGCCGTTCAAGGATCAGGTCGACACCATGATCGCCGCCCTGCACCAGACCCTGGTGAAGTCTGGCGAACGCAAGGGTGCCCTGGGGGACGGCAGCTGCCTGATGACGGCGCAGATCCTCACCGCCATGGCCCTCAGCCACCGGGCCTACGACAGCAGCGATGGTCCGATCGTGCGGCTGCCGGTGAACTACCTGTTCCGCTGCCGGCGCAGCGACGGGTCGTTCGGCAACGGGGACGACGCCAACATCGTGCGCACGACCCAATGGGTTCTGGACGCATTGCGAGCCCTGGGTCCTGGACAGCACCAGGCAGACATCACCCAGGCCACCAACTGGTTGAAGCAGCAGGAGCAGGCAACCTCCGGGTTTGCGCACTTCCCCGGAGCCCAGACCCCGGCGCAGCTCAAGGCCGCGGCGATGGCAGCCAGGCGCGGGCTGGTGCAGGGGCAGAACGGTGCCCCCGACCTGCGCGCCTCGGTGGATACCCTCCTGACGCTCGTCAAGGAGCAGGCGAAACAGCGGCCCGTCGTCAAGCCCGCCATGCCCGGCTTCACCAAGGTGCAGCAGAAGGCCATCGACTATCTCCTCGGACAGCAGGAGAACGGCGTGTTCTTCGTCAAGGTGGTGATGGGCAAGGGCCCGGACGCCAAGGTCATGAGGGTGCCGGATACCGGGCTCACTGGCCTCGGCCTGGCGGCGCTGATGACCAAGCCACAAGAGCTGCGCAGCGAGACCGAGCAGGAAACGGTCGACAAGGGCCTGAAGTACCTGCTCAAGCAGCAGACCCTGGAGGAGGGCCCCACCAAGGGTTCGTTCGGTGACCGGCTCCTGAACTACACCACCTGCGCCGCGATCATGGCGCTCTCGCGGGCGAAGCGGCCCGAGCTCAGGACGGCCCTGAACCTCGCGCAACGCTACATCCTGGCGATCCAGAACGTCGAGCACCGGGACTATGGCCGCCAGGACCGCGACTTCGGCTCGATCGGCTACGGCGGCGACCTCCGCGGTGACCTCTCCAACACCCAGTTCGCCCTCGAGGGACTGCGGCGAACGGGACTCCCCGCCAACGACGAAGCCTTCGTGAAGGCCATCGTGTTCCTGCAGCGGACCCAGAACCTGAAGAGCGTGAACGACTTCACCGGCAAGGCTCGCAAGAGCGACGGCAGTCTCCAGGACGTGGTGCCGGACAACGACGGGGGGTCCGCCTACTACCCTGGGAACTCGCCGGCGGGGTACAAGGAACGGGCCGACGGTGCGAAGATGCCTCGCAGCTACGGTTCCATGACCTATGCGCTCCTCAAGGCCTATACCCTCTGCGGCCTGCCCAAGGACGACCCACGCATACAGTCAGCGGTGAAATGGATCTCCAGCAACTGGACCCTCGAAGAGAACCCGGGCAGCGATCCCGACATGCCGGAGAAGACCCGCTACCAGGGGCTGTACTACTACTACATGGTCCTGGCCCAGGCCCTGAGCACTGCCGGCATCGACCAGCTGGGCGTGGCCGGCGG
>QJVU01000069.1 GCA_003235605.1 Planctomycetota bacterium
CCCAGGACAACGCCACGACGCTGCACCGCCTCAGCCGCGCTTCCGTGATCGCTGAAGTCAAGGTCCTGGCAATCCAGGAGGAACGGGGGACCCGACAGGTGTCGTTCAAGACCCTTCGCTCCCTGAAAGGGGTGCCGCCAGCCGCCTTCACCCTGCGGGACACCGCGGATCGCATGTGCGGCAACACCCTGGATGGTCTTGTTCCCGGGTGTGGCTTGATCGCGTTCCTGGAGCACGACACGGCGGGAACGAGGCTCACGATCCCCAGTCCCCGGGCGCTGGTACCGCTGCAAGCCGAGGTGAGAGACCATGTCAAGGGGTTGCTGCGAGCCGGTTCGCCGGTCCAACTGTTGACCGTGGCGCTTTCCTCCCGGCACCCGCGGGTCCGGCAGGATGCTGCCCATGCCCTGACCCTGCTGCCAGATCTTCCCCAGGCCACAGGCACCGACCGCGACCGCATCCTGGGAGCCTTGGACACTGCCATGGCCTTGGGCGACAAGAGTCGTGTAAGCCTGATCCATGTGGCCCAGAGGCTGCGGCTCTCGGCGGCCGTGGACACGCTCCTCCCGCGGTGTCTCGCTGGGGAGGAGCACGGCCTGGAGCCCATGTTGGTGGACGCGATCGCCACCATCGACGGTGCCCGAGCCGCCCGCCGACTGCTCGCCGCGTTGCCCGCCCATCCAAGGCAGCAGCGGGTCGCTGTGCGGCTGCTGGCCCGGTGTGGTGGACAGGAGGCCAGACTCTGCCTGCAGCGGCTGCTCATGGCCAGGGACGGAGACGTCCAGGTCCAAGCTGCGGCCGCTCTGCTGGACCAGGGCCATCCAGCGGAAGACATCCGCAGGTTGGCCGGTGCCAACGTGCTCGACTCGGGGCAGCGCCTCCGACAGCGCGCGCTTCAGTTCCGCTCGATCCAACCGAGGAAAGACGGTTGAGTACCCCAGACAAGAAGAACGACACCGCCGCGGCCGATCCGCGACTCGCCTGCCAGATCCAGTACCTGGATCCCACGCCCCGGGGGCTTCGGGCCTGTCGCCAGCTGAACATCAAGACGGTAGGTGACTTCCTGCAACGTGACCGCGCCGACTTCCTGGCACTGCGCAACTGTGGAAAGGGCACGTACAAGGACCTCAGCGACCGGGTGCACCGGTTTCTCACCAACCCGGAGCCGCGGTCGGTCCCGGACGACCACCTGCAGCGCCCCCTGCGCGGCCTGGTAGGCAACCCGCGAGCCGAACGGGCCTTCGCGACCTTGGGCATCACCACCGTGGGTGAGTTCCTCGCGATGCCCAAGGACAGGCTGATGGCCATCCCCGGCTTTGGCGAGCGCACCTACAGCCAGGTGCACGAGCGGATCCGCGCCGCGGCAGGGGGGGGCACCACTTCCGGCGCGGGACTGCTGCCCAGCGCGCTGTTGAGTTTCCCGATCTCCGGCCTCGGCCTGAGCGCCGGTCTCCGCCAGCGCCTCGCCGAGCTGGGCGCCGACACCCTCCGCGATGTCTTGAACATCCCCCCTGAGCTGCTGACCCAGGACCGAGCCATCGGGGAAGCCGGCATGGACGAGATCCGCAGCGCCCTGGAGCACGTCGTGCAGACCGGCACCGCCAAGGTCGCGGAGCCTCCGGCAGACGAGGCCCAGGACTTTGCGAAGTTCCTCGAGGGGCTGATGTCGGTCCTGGAGCCGCAGCAGCAGCTGCTGTTCCGGCACCGGATCGGCTTCAACTGCCCACCCCGGCGACTCAGGGAAGTCGCGGCTGACCAGGGTCTCAGCGAGGAGCAGGTCCTCCTCCTGGAGAAGGAGACCCGCCTCAGCCTGCGCGAGCGCGCGTCGGATCTGTTGTCCAAGATCCGGGAGGAAGCCGACCGCGAGCACCGCGCCTTCGAAGGCATGGTGCACGGCGAACAGCTGGCAGCCGGCACGATCCTCCACAGCGCAGCAAGGTCCAGCGGTGACCCGCTTCTGCCCCTGCGTCTGGTGCAATTCTGCTTCCCCCGGGTGTTCTACCTCCACGGGGAGCTGCTCACGAAGATCCGGCCGCGCATCTGGCGTCGCCTGCGGGCCGTCCTGAAGCACTACTGCAACCCCAAGTTGCTACCCGTGCCGCTCTACGAAGTCGAGCTGCGGGTGAGCACCATCCTCGACCCGATCCCCCGAGGGCTCGTGATCTACCTGCTCAGGGAACGGCACCGGGTGGCAATCACGATCGACCCGAAGCGAGGCGAGGACCTCAAGCGCATCCGGGACGCGGTGGCCGACCGCCTGCACGCCATCCTGGAGTCCGCGGATGCGCCGGTCAGCGCCGAGGACCTGTTGTTCACCGTCCGCGACCGTCACGGTCGCGCCCGCATGGACCACATTCTGGAGAGCCTCCGCCAGGACCAACGTTTCCTGGAGGTGGGGATGCATCAGTGGGCGTTGCGCGCCAGCTACCTCGCCGAGCTGCAGATGGCTGCCAGCGAGGCCGAGCAGATCGCAAGGCAGATCGTCACCCACCGGCGTCGCCAGAGCGTTCCAGATCTCGGCGCCCGCGAGGGGCTCTCGGAACGCCTGACCTACCTCATCATCGACTGCCTGCGAAGGAACACGTCGCTTCGCCACCTGGGTCGCGGCGAGTTCTGCCCGGCGACCGTGAACATGTCCGGTGTGATGAAGAAGATCGTCCGCGACCTGCGACGAGCCATGGGGCCGGTGGTGCTGTCCCGGTTCCTGCAAAACCAGAAGGCGGACCGGCGCAGGTTGATCGGCCGGCTGCTGCGCGAGAACCGGATGTTCGTCGAGCCCTGCCCGGACCGCGTCGACCTGCTGAACAACTATCCCTTCAATCCCGAGCGCATGCAGCGCCTGTTGAGCACCGTGGGTGAGTACCTGGACCAGCAGGCCGGATACGCATCCGTCCTGGACCTGGTCGAACACGTGAACGACACGGACCTGGGGGGCACATGGCTCACGGAGCACCTGCTGGCCGACGTCCTCCGCCGCCACGCGAGCTTCGAGCTGCTCCCGGGCGGCCTGGTAGCCCAGCGGTCTCTTGGCCTTGCCGGCTGGATCCAGCACCGCGCCCGGGAGGCCCTCCGCGCAACCGGCACGCCTCTCACTGCCGGCGAGGTGCTGGCAGAGAACCCGGAGCTGG
>QJVU01000497.1 GCA_003235605.1 Planctomycetota bacterium
ACTTTGCAGGAGCTTGCGCCGGATGTCGAGGGAGAGGTCCGGATTGTTGCTCATGAACCCCTTCACGATCTCGAGAGCTTGCTTCGAGCTGTGGCCGTTGACAAAGGCATCGATCCACGCAGGCATGAAGAACACCTTGCGGTGCTGCTTGACCCAGTCGAGCTGCTCGAGAGCCTTGCTCAGGTAAGGCAGGGTGGTTTCCTCCTGTCTGGGCCAATGGAAAAAGCCCAGGCTGTCGCTGGTCCACTGCTCCGGCGGCTCATCCGGGTTCAGGTAGGCCTTGAAGTAGCGCTCCTTGACCGAGGGGTCCGGTCTGGCTGCGCCGGCCAGGAACACCTCCTTGGCCACGTCCTGCTTCCCGGCTTGCCTGCGCACGACCTCGATGGCGTCGGGTCGGGCGCCGTTGGCGACCAGGGCCGCTGCCACCAGGAAACGGTCACGCCAGCCGATCTCGAGACCCATTATCGGGTTCTGGCCGTCGACGATCTTGTGGCAGAGCTCGATGACCGGGCCCTCGATGCTGATCCAGACCAGAAAGCGCAGGGTTTGCAACTTGATCCCCAACTGGGGGCCGTGAAGCTGCTCCAGCAACGGCGGCGTGAGCTCCTGGCTCAGGGAGATGCTCTTGTCGTCGCTCACGTAGCGGAGCAGGGTCGTGGTCAGGCTCGAAAGCAGCCAGCCATGGGTCTCCGGATCCTGTTCGTCGGCCAGCAGGCGCAAGGCGGCATGGAGATAGCGCTCCGGGGCCAGCTCTGCATCCCGCAGGCTTTGGAACAGCGCGCTCATCGCGACCGCCCTGAGCAACGGAGCCTTGATCTCGTGGACGTGTGCAACGAGATGATCGCGGCTCACGGCGTCCAGAACGAACTGGCCGTACGCCACGTCGCCGGGGTTCAACAGCACGCATGCGGGCGCCCTCTCACCGGTGAGCTCCGCTACCGTCTTGGAGGCTTCGTCCACCGTGAGTCGGATGGTGCGATGGCTGCCGTCGGCGTCGATGAGAAGCACCTCCAAGCGCAACGGCCAGGTGCCCTCGTCTCCCTGCAGGCTCTCCTGGCGGATCCGGAACGTCGCTATCCTGCCCGAGCCATCCACTTCCCAATCGACTCGCACCTTCGGCATCCCGGCCGCCAGGATCCAGCGGTTGGACCAGTGCGCGGCGCTGGTCTTTGCCGCCTCCTCGAGCGCCTTGACCAGATCCTGCCAGGTGGCGTTGCCGAACGCGTGCCGCCGAACGAACGTCTGCAGCCCTTTCTGGAACACCTGCGGTCCCAGTCGGACATTCAGCTCCCGCAACACCGCCGGTGCCTTGTTGTAGACGATTGCGCCATAGGCGGACTTGGCATCGGCGAGGTTGTGGAGCTTCTGGTAGACGGGCGTGGTGCCAGAGGTGGCATCGACGCTGTAGGCTCGCGGCTTCACCCGCTGGTGGAACCTGAGCCACGCCCTCTTGCCGGGCTCCAGATTCTCCAAGAGGGTGTAGCCGATGAAGGTGGCGAAGCCTTCCTTCAGCCACAGGTCGTCGAACCACTTCATCGTCACCAGGTTGCCGAACCACTGGTGGCTGACCTCGTGATAGACCAAGGTGCTCCGGCGGGTCAGCTCTGCTTCGGTGGGTTTGTGGTCGAAGACCAGCGCCGCCTCTCGATAGAAGATCGCCCCGGCGTGTTCCATGCCGCCGTATGGGAAGCCCGGGGTGAGCACGACATCGAGCTTCTGGAAGGGATAGTCGTAACCGAAGTAGTCGGAGAGCCATCTCACCGAGCGCCGGTGCATCTCGAGTAGCTTGTCCGATTGCACCTCCTTCAGCTTGCCCTCGCGCAGGAACAGGCGCATCGGCACCTTGTGGTCGCCGAGGGCGATCGGCTCGCTGTCCTTGATCTCGTGAAAGGGCCCCGCGGCAAAAGCAAACAGGTAGGTGCTGAGTGGCTTGGTGGCCTCGAACTGGACGACCTTCTGGTCTGGCCCCGAGGTGTTCTCGATATGGCCGCCTCCGCGGCTGGCACCGTTGCCGATGAAGTGCCAATCCGTGGGGCCAGCCAACGTCAACGAGTAGACGGCCTTCAGCCCGGGCTGATCGAAGCACGGAAACAGCCGGTGTGCATCGGCCGGTACCACCAGCGTGTAGTAGTACTCCTTGCCGTCGGTCTTGTCCTTATACACCGTCAGCGGCGTGCCCGTGGGGGCCACCTTGGAAGTGAACTGCGCCTTGACGACGTTGTTGCCCTTTTGCAGCGCGGACTGCGGCAGCACCAAGTGGTTGTGCACCTGGCGGATGTGGGCCCGGCCTTCGCCGTTGACCAGCAGCCCTCTTATCGACTCGCCGGCAAAGTCCAGGACCAACGGACCGGATGGCTCGTCAGGCAGGGTGAAGCGCACGGTGCAGGATCCCGCCACTGCTTTCATTCCCTTGGCCAGGGTGAACTGCAGTTCGTAGCGCACGTCCCTGAGGATGGCCTCTCGCTGTTCTGCCAGGGACTGGTGGATACCGGGCTGGGGCTCGGAGGTCTGGGAGGGCAACGGTCCGGTCATGACCAGGGCAAGGATCGTCGGGACACTGGAACGGAAGCGAGCCATGACAAGGACTCAGTGTAACGGCTTCGTGCCGGCTGCCTTGCCGTGAACGTAGTTGCCCGCGCGGGCCGAGCGGGCGCCCTGCCGCCGGGCTTCGATGGCGGCCTTCGGTGGACGGTCGGGGATCAGGCATCCCTTGCCCTTGCCGATCAGGTCCTTGCGACCGGCGTCGATCAGGGCCCGGCGCACGACGAAGTAGTTCTCCGGCTTGAAGAACTGCATGAGCGCTCGCTGCACCACACGATCCCGCAGCCTGTGAACCGTGTACACGGGTTGCATCGTCATCGGGTCGAGGCCGGTGTGGTACATGCAGGTGGCGATGTCCATCGGCGCCGGAATGAAGTCTTGCACCTGGCGCGGCATGTAGCCCCGCTGCTTCAGGAACACCGCCAGCTCGATCATGTCCTCCACCGCGGAGCCGGGGTGGCTGGCGATGAAATAGGGCACCAGATACTGCTCCTTGCCGATCCGCTCGGATGCCTTCCGGAAACGTTCGGCGAACTCGTCGAAGGTGTGGTGTGGCGGCTTCTTCATGTGCGCCAGCACCCGCTCG
>QJVU01000245.1 GCA_003235605.1 Planctomycetota bacterium
CCGGGGGCCACGTTGCCGACCGTCGAGCTCCGCGCGAAGCCGACGCCACCGGTGGGAGCCTCGGGCACTGCCACCTGGCTGGCGTCCGGCAGATAGATCTGGAACACGTATCCCGAGCGCGAAACACGGGAGGCGATGACCTGGCCGAATGCGCTGGAGAGAACCGCCGGTGTCACGAAGTCCGCGCTGGGCGTGCCGGTGAAATCACGGACACCCACGGCCCCGGCGAGCTCCGCGAAGTAGGCATACTCTCCTGCGCCGTTGGTGTTTGCGTCGATCGCGGCCTGCGCCTGACACTGCGCCTGAGCAGAGGCCACGGCCTTCAGGGTCGCGATGGCGGCGGACTCGTTGGCGTTCATGCGCCCACTGAGCAGGTTGGGAATCGCGATGGCTGCCAACACGGTGATGACCGCGGTCACGATGAGCAGCTCGATCAGCGTGAAACCCTTCCCTCCTGCGTGCAACGTCGCCTCCCTCCCCTCGTCGTGTGTTATCGCGTCCGGCAAACCCGATCTTTAGCGAGGCCAACCGTTTCTGCATCTGGGGTCCTTGCCAGGGGCCCCAAAGCCACCCACAATCCACGCAGCGGCGTCAGGAACCCATGCCATGAAGTATACCTCGGAGATCGTCCGCGACCGTCCCGTCTCATGCGTTGGCATCGGCCTCGTTGCCTGCCTGGCAGCTCTGGGCTCCCCCGGCGCCGCACAGTCCGGTCCGTGGACAGGCTCCTTCGCCCACGCCGATGGAACCACCCACTGGTACGAAGCGGTGGCGGTGTCCGGCGGGATCACCTGGAGCGCGGCCAACCAGGCCGCCGCGACCGCCGGCGGCTACCTCGCCACCATCACCTCCAGCGACGAGAACGCCGCTGTGGTGGCCCTGATCCAGGACTCGTCCCTGTGGTCCGGGCAGAACGGACCGTGGCTGGGGGGAGTGCAGTGGGGTACGACAAGCTCCGCCTGGGGCTGGGGTGAGTTGGATCCGTTCTCGTACACGTCGTGGGCATCGGGGCAGCCCAGCAGCAGCCTCACGGCAGACCACATCCACTACGGTGGGTCGTCCTCGACGAAAGCCGGGACCTGGGCGAACTCGCCGGATGCCACCAAGCTCCCGGGCTACGTGATCGAGTACTCGGGCCCCACCATGCCGCGAACAGTGGGGTTGATGCTCCGGGACCATGGCTCCTTCGACGGCTACACGCTGTTCAACCCGGCCGCCTCCAAGGACACCTACCTCGTGGATCCACGGGGCCGCGTCGTCAACTCCTGGGCCAGCAACTACGTGCCGGGCATGGTCGCCTACCTCCTTCCCAGTGGGAACATCCTGCGGTGCGGAAAGATCGGCAACACCGTGTTCACCGCGGGTGGGGGCGGTGGGATCGTCGAGGAGTTCGCCTGGGACGGCTCCCTGGTCTGGAGCTTCCAGCACTCCAGTGACACGTACTGTCTCCACCACGACGTCGAGACGTTGCCCAACGGCAATGTCCTGATGATCGCCTGGGAGCTGAAGACAAAGGAGGAGGCCATCGCCGCCGGCCGCGACCCCAATCTGATCACCCAGGACGCTGTCTGGCCCGAGGTGATCATCGAGGTCCAGGTCACCGGCAAGGACAGCGGCAAGATCGTCTGGGAGTGGCACGTCTGGGACCACCTGATCCAGGACTTCGATTCCACCAAGGCCAACTACGGTGACGTGGCCAAGCATCCTGAGCGGATCGACCTGAACTACACGCTCATCGGTGGTGGCGCTGACTGGCTGCACGCCAACGCCCTCGCCTACAACGCCAAGCTGGACCAGATCATGCTGAGCGCCAGGCACTTCAGCGAGTTCTGGGTGATCGACCACAGCACATCGACCAAGGAGGCGGCATCCCCCAGACGCGGCAGGAGCGGCAGGGGCGGCGACCTGCTCTACCGGTGGGGCAACCCCGCGGCCTACCGCGCTGGCACAGTCAAGGAACAGATCCTCTTCTACCAGCACGACGCCCATTGGATCGCCGATGGCTTGCCCGGCGCCGGGAACATCCTCGTCTTCAACAACGGCTCCGGACGCGGCTACTCCTCCGTCGAGGAGATCGTGCCACCCAGCGTGGACAACAAGGGCAACTACGTGATGAGCAACGGCGTCTGGGGACCTGCAGCGCCGAAGTGGTCGTACATGGCACCGACCAAGGAGGACTTCTACGCGCTCTTCGTGTCCGGAGCCCAACGCCTGCCGAACGGCAATACGCTCATCTGCAGCGGCGTGCAGGGCCGGTTCTTCGAGGTAAAGGGGACGGGTGAGATCGTCTGGCGCTACGGCAACCCCGTGGCAGCCAGCATTGCGGAGCAGGGCGACCCTGTCACCCAGAGGGTTGCGTTCCGAGCGCTGCGCTACGCTGCGGACTACGCTGGCCTGCAGGGAAAGACCCTGACCCCCAAGGAGCCCATCGAGAAACACGGTTCCGTCCTCCTGGTGGAGGGATCCACGGTCCCGCACCGGATCAAACCGGGAGCCTCCGCGAGGTTCTCCCTGAGAGCCAGCAGTGCTGCCGGACTCCACTACCTCGTGGGAACCTCTGCCACCCCGGGTCTCCTGCAGGTCGACCAGCGCTTCGTGCGTGTGGGGGTGGATCCGGTGCTGATCGCCTCGATCTCGGCTCCGTCCCCTTTCTTCCAGAACTATGCGGGCACCCTGGATGCCAACGGCAAGGGGTCGGCGATCCTGACGGTTCCCAACGACCCTGCCCTGGTCGGCCTCAAGGCCTACACCGTCTTCGTCGTCACAGACCCGAAGGCCCGCTCGGGCCTGGGGATGATCTCCAACACCGTCCAGGTCGAAGTCGGCTCCTGACGCGCCCCCTTGTCTCTCCGCCCTGGGCCCTGGACAATCCGCAGCCCCACTGCCTAGACGCCTCTCGGACGCGCTGACCGCTGCCCCCGCGCGAACCAGACTGCCCTGCGCTTGGCCTGTTCTCATACTGGCCGGTTATCACACGGGAGCAACCAACGTGATCACGTCCCGCCGCGCACACCGCGTCTTTGCCTTCGGCGTCTGCATGGCCGTCCTCGGGTCCGTCGTCCTGGCGCAGGCCCGCTCTTGGACCCATCCCGATGGCACCAGCCACTGGTACGAGGCC
>QJVU01000579.1 GCA_003235605.1 Planctomycetota bacterium
GGGGCACTGGGGACCACTGATGGTCAATGTGCAACCGGCCGATCCGACAGCGCTCATCCAGGCCTTGGGAGAGACGCTGGCGAGGCCGGTGCGTTTACTGGGACATGCTGCCCCGAGCGACATTCTCGTATCTCCGGAACTTGGCGGACTGGTTGCGGGATGGTATGAACTGGAGGCGCGCGAGATCCCACTCGCCGGACGGCCACAGCAGTTGTCCCGGATCTACGCCGTGCTGCGCCCAAGGCCGCAAAGCACCCGCCTGGAGCTGCACCGACAACACCCCCTGAGTCGGTTCGTGGGCCGAGATCAGGAGCTGGCGACCTTGCATGCGCTCATGGACCTGGTAGCGGCCGGCCAGGGTCAGGTGGTGGGGCTGATGGGGGAAGCCGGCATCGGCAAATCCCGGCTTTGCTATGAGTACATTACGCGGCATCTGCCACCTTCTTGGGCCTACCTGGAAGCGCGGGCCGCGGCCTATGGCCAGGCCATCCCCTATCAGCCCATCATCGACATGCTCAAAGCCTATTTCCAGATTGATGACCGCGATCGCGCCCCGAGTATTCGCAACAAAATCACGACAACGCTCCTCGCTCTCGATGCCGGTTTACAGCCGATGCTGCCGGCGTTCCTCACCCTCCTGGACGCGCCGGTCGAAGACCCGCATTGGCAGGCCCTCGGCCCACCCCAACGCCGCCAGCGCCTTTTAGATGCCATCAAATACCTGATCCTGCGGGCAAGCCAGGTGCAACCCCTGCTGATGATCGTGGAGAATCTGCACTGGAGCGACACCGAGACACAAGCTTGCCTTGATAGCCTGGTCGAGAGCTTGCCGACAGCGTCCCTGCTGTTGCTCGTCACCTACCGCCCCGAGTATGAGCATGGCTGGGGACATAAGACCTATTACACCCGATTGCGGCTCGATCCGCTGCCGCGAGAGCCGCTCCAGGCGCTACTGGATGCCCTCCTGGGTGACGCAAGCAGCCTCGCGCCCCTCAAGCGACGCGTATTGGCACGCACGCAGGGCAACCCCTTCTTTGTCGAAGAGAGCGTGCAGAGCCTGATTGAGACGGGAGATGTCGTGGGCGAACCAGGGGCCTATCAACTGGGCACGCTGTCCGCGACACAGCAGGTACCGACTACCATCCAGGCGGTCCTGGCCGCGCGCATTGATCGGCTGCCACCCGAGGCCAAACACGTGCTCCAGACAGCGTCTGTCATTGGTGCAGAGGCGCCTTTACCCCTCTTACAGGCCGTGGCCGCGTTGGACGAGGAGCCGTTGCAGCGGGCGCTCGCTCAGCTCCGGACGGCGGAGTTTCTCTACGAAACATGGCGTTTGCCCGAACGCATCTATACCTTCAAGCATGCGCTGACACAGGAAGTGGCGTACGCGAGCCTGTTACAAAGTCGGCGGCGCACCTTACACGCACGCATCGTCGAAGCCATAGAAGCGCTGGCAGGAGAGCGACTCGACGATCAGGTAGAACGGCTGGCGCAACATGCCCAACGGGGTGAAGTGTGGGATAAAGCCCTGACCTACGGGCGCCAGGCAGGGGATAAAGCTCAGACGCGATCGGCCTACCGTGAAGCGATGGCATGCTATGAACAGGCGCTGGTGACGCTCGAACATCTCCCTGACCATCGGGCTATCGCCGAGCAAGCCATCGATCTGCGGCTGGGCTTACGTGCGGCGCTTGCCGCTCTAGGTGAAGCCCCTGGGCGTATGCTCGACCATGTGCGCCGCGCCGAGTCTCTGGCCGAGACACTTGACGACCCGTTGCGGCTCGGGCGAGTCTACACGGAAATGGGCTGCACATACTGGGTGGCGGGAGATCTCGACCGCGCCATCGCCTACGGTCAACGCGCTCTAGCCCTGGCGGAGGGGCTTGGACATAGCGGGTTGTTGGCCTGGGTGCATCTCAGTCTGGGTCAATTCTACTACGACATGGGAGACTATCCACGGGCTGTCGAGAACCTGCAGCGCAACGCTGTGACACCTCAAACAGCGTTGCACGCAGAGCGTTTCGGCGCCATTGGCAGCGTCGCCGCGACGTCTCTGGCGTGGTTGAGCTATTGCCATGCCGAATGCGGCACGTTCGCGGAGGGGCTTGCCATTGCCGAACAAGCGCTTCGGATTGCTGAACACGCCCATGATCCCTTCAGCCAGATCGAGGCATGCTACGGCGTCAGTGTGGTGTATCGGCGTCGGGGGAACATGTCTCAGGCTATTCCGGCGCTAGAGCGAGCCATTGGGCTGTGTCAGGAATGGCGCATTCCGCTTTTCCTCCCTCGATACACTGCAGCCTTAGGGCTGTCCTACGCTCTGGCAGGCGACGTCACTGCCGGTCTGGCCATGGTGGAAGAGGCAATGGAGCAAGCCGTTGCCAGGGGTAGACCACGGGGATTGGCGCTCATGCTCACCTGGCTCAGTGAGACCTATCTGCTGGCCAACCGCCCAGAGGACGCGCGCCAACACGCCGCGCAAGCCTTCGATCTCGCCCACCAGCACCAGCAACGCGGCACTCAGGCATGGGCTCAATGGCTCTTGGGCGAGAGCCAGGCACGCCGAATGTCCTCCGAGGGCACATTGGCCGACGCCCACTACCTCCAGGCCTTGGCTATGGCCGAGGAGTTGAACATGCGTCCGCTCGCGGCCCACTGTCACCGCAGCCTCGGTACGCTGTACGCCCATACACAACAGACAGAGCGAGCCCAGTCGGAACTCACCGCTGCCGCCAAGCTCTACGAGGCCATGCACATGACTTTCTGGCTCTCTGACACTCAAGAGATGCTAACGCAGGTGGACATCTAAACCGCTTACGCCTCGCCCTGTTGATGTGACCCCGTGTGTACCTGCCCGGACGGCAGAGGGAATCGCTGCCGCAACGCGGCGACAAAGCCCCGGTCCGCAGCACCTGACAGCAATTCCAAGGGCGAATACCCCCGCTGCCGCGCCAGGGCGAAGGTCGCGACCAGCAAAAGCGCTGTCAGTAGCATATTGGGCCAGGCGTTAAGCGCCCACTGCCCCTGCCACGACCATTGCCAGGCGTCCGAGAAGGGGTAGAGATAATGCATGGGCCACTGATAGCCGTCCGGCCCTCCTCCGCCAACGAGATCG
>QJVU01000227.1 GCA_003235605.1 Planctomycetota bacterium
GTACATCACCGACGTCGGCAGGGCCCTCTTCGGCGAGCCGTTCTGGAACGCTTGGCACATCGAGATCGAGCGCCGCAAGAAGGAGGAGACCCAGAAGCGCGATCGCGTGAAGCGGGACATCAAGCGCCTGCAGGACGAGACGCTCGACGTCATCATGCTCGGCGACTCCGAGGATGCGACCAACGCACTCAAGATCTTCGAGGGCAAGCTCAACGCCCTGGCGAAGGCCTGGAACGAAGCGGCCTGATGGCCAAGTGCTACACCGCGGCGAAGATCCGGAAGATGCAGGAGACCTGGAGGCGTGAGCTTGAGATGCCCAAGCGTCGGCCTCCGGAACACTCCAAGCACTGGGAGACCCAGCACACGCTCGGTACCACGCTGGTCTGCTACGGGTGCGGCGAAGACGTTGGTCCCTTGGACCTGGACGATCTCCCGTGCCCGGACTGCATGTACGGCAGGCCCGAGGTCGTGAGTTGTCATCACTGTGGACTCGACGCCATGTGCGAGCCGGAGGACTGATGCCCACCTTCGAGTGCACGTTTCACCGTACTGAGTACGGTGTCATCGTCTTCGAGGCGGACAGCTTCGAGGAGGCCGTTCAGGCCATCGAAGCTGTTCGCAACGAGGGCGAGTCTGTCTCCGAACTCGGGAAGGTGGACGTCCGTATCAAGGGTGGCGACGAGGAGTACGGCAACGTAGAGCAGATACATCCGGACCCCGGCTATCCCTGCCCCCACTGCGCTCGTACCTTCTCTAGCTACCGTGCCCTCAATGGGCACATGAACCATCACAGGCCCCAATCATGAACAAGCCGAAGAATGAACCTGCACCCAAGTGGGAGTACGCCGACATGGCTGTGGTCTCCCGGGATGGCCGCCAGTCGGGCAAGGTCATCGGCGGCGGCGATCACTGCCAGCTCTCCGGCTGCACCGGGATCCGCCTCTCCGTGAGGTGGGACGATGGCAAGTTGACCCGGCCCTGCACGAAGGGCCTGCGGCACTACAAGCACCACCTGAAGGTCATGTGAGGATCTCGTGAGCAAGACCAGCGGCAACCGCATCGTCCTGGAAGGGCGTGCAACCCAGCGTGTTCCGGGGTTCTCGCTCTACCTGACGTGGAAGGGCTCCGGACAGATCGGGTTCCCCCCGAAGGATCTGCTCTTCGAGTTCGTCGGAGTGCACCGCGAGTCCACGGACCCGCGGGACTACCCGGACGAGCGCTACGAGATCTTCATGAGCCAGGCCACTCTGGACCGTGAGACCTACGAGGAGCCGCAGGGCGACCGGAGCCGCAAGCTGTTCTGCTCGAACGTCACGCCGAGGGAGGCGATCGAGAAGATCCGGGACTGCGTCAAGCACAAGTACCGGGACTACATCCCGCAGCACCCTCCGGCTTGGTGGGAGCCCCTGCCGCCGGCAGACCTCGAGCAGATCCGGGTGCACAACTTCATGCGGATGGACTCCAGCCGCATCAGGATGGAGCACCTGCGCGACCTCTATGTGAAGGACCGCTATGTGTGCGGGCTCTTCTACGATGGCGTTCGAGTGAAGGCCCACTTCCATGGCGGGACCGGGACGGTCCGGTTCGACACGACAGGGAAGGACAGCGAGGGCCTCTACCACGAGGTCACCCACGTCGTGGAGGGCATCGCCAGGGTATCCCCAGAGATCGCGCAGGAGCGCTCTGGCACGATCCTGGAGGGCTACCTGACCCATCCGATGGGCTCTGCTGCCCTGGCTTTGGTCATGGGCAAGAACGCATCGGAAGCCTACGCTTGGCAGATCGAACACGGCGGCGTCCAGTTCATCGTGACCGACCTGATCCGCGACAAGGACGAGTGGGCCACGAGAAGGAAGTGGAAGGACCGCCAGACACAGCTCGGGATCATCCTTGCCGACTGGCAAGCACGTTTCCCGAATCGTGATGGCCAGATCTTCATCCAGCATGCTCCCTACTGGGAGGGTGAAGAGAGCAAGCGGGCCATTCGTGAGTGGGCCATGGAGAACGGGTACGAGGGCGTCCGCTTCATGATGGTGGACGGGACGTACAACTTCAACGGCCGCAGCTGGGAGCACATTCTGGACCTGGCAACGAGCCGGTACTACGTCCTGGTCACTGGCTACGAGAACGCCACGGACACGAAGCACGGGCCCATGGGACACGTGAGCAAGATCAAGGTCGGCCAGTACGACGAGAGCGGCGTGCTGGTAGACGTGGGTGTCGTCGACCCTTGGGATGACACCTCTCGAGAGATCCTCTCCCGTGAACGGGAGAGGTGGGCCGGACGTGTGCTCGAGGTCGAGTCCGTCGGGTACACGAAGGGGAAGACCACGCTAGAGAAGGCCCGGCTTGTCGGGTTCCGTGCGACTTTGCGTCCGGAGCACTGCATCTTCGGCGCCACTACGGAGGTGATTGGAGATGAGTGAGCTCGACCCTGGGACGAACACCCAGAAGTCCGACGCCAAGGAGAACTCCTGGTTCCAGACCTACAGTGGGATCCGGTTCTACCCGTGGCGTCCCACAGTCGAGATGGTGACGCTGGACGACATCGCGCACCACACATCGCAGATGAACCGCTGGGCTGGCGCCACGCGCTATCCGCTTTCGGTCGCACAGCATCTGGTTATGGCCTGGCAACTGGCTTGCTTCATGTACCCCGACAACGAGGACGTGCGGCGCTGGGCACTGATGCACGACTCCGGAGAAGCCTACGTGATGGACCTGATCCGTCCGGTCAAGCGCTTCTTCCCGGAGTACCGAGAACTCGAGAATGGTGTGCTCCAGGTCATCGCCGAGAAGTTCGACTTGCCGTGGCCGATGCCCGAGGAGGTGCATCTCATCGACAACTTGCAGTTGGCGATCGAGAACGAGTTCGTCGTGCACCACAAGATTCCGGGGCTCTACGAAGACCTCTTCAACGAGTTCAAGGCGAGGGTGCCGACCGCCTGGATGAGCTCCTTCAGGGGCAGCGGTTTCTGGTTCATCCCGGACTGCATCAGCTCCAGTGAAGCAGAGCAGGACTTCCTTCTGGCGTGCCACCGCGAGAACCTCGGGTAGAATCCCGCGATGCACACAGCAGTCCTCACCCGGCTCACGGAACCGGGGCAAGCCCTCT
>QJVU01000518.1 GCA_003235605.1 Planctomycetota bacterium
GGATACCTTCCGCGCCGCCGCGGTGGAACAGCTCACCCGCTGGGCGGAGCGCCTGGACGTCCCGATCATCAAGCAGACACAGGGCTCGGACCCGGCGGCGGTGGCCTTCGACGCCACCGCGGCGGCCGTGGCCCGGGGCGTGGATGACCTGATCGTGGACACCGCGGGGAGGCTCCACACCCAGAAGAACCTCATGGAGCAGCTTCGGAAGATCGTGCGGACGATCCGGAAGCACGTCCCCGACGCCCCCCACGAGACGCTCCTGGTCCTCGACGCCACCACCGGACAGAATGCCATTCGCCAAGCCCAGGAGTTCACCAAGGCCGCGGCGGTGACCGGCCTGATCCTGGCCAAGATGGACGGCACCGCCAAGGGCGGCGCGGTCTTCGGCATCCGCGAGCACCTCCCCCTGCCGGTGAAATACATCGGCGTCGGCGAGGGTCTGGAGGATCTCGAACCCTTCCAGCCGGAGGAGTTCGTGGACGCCATCCTGACCTTCGAGCAGACCCCATGAGAACCTGGCTCGCCGCCTGCCTCCTCCTGCTGCTGGCGGTTCCCTACCACCCCTACTGGCAGAGCTTCGAGCAGGCGCGGCGGGGCCTGCTGCTGATCCTGGTGCCGGCCCTGTGTCTGGTCCCGCGGGTGTTTCCCAAGGCAATGCCCAGGGCGGTGCTCCCCTTCCTGGCGATGGTCGTCTGGCTCCTCGTCCGCAGCTTCGGCATTGCCAACCCGGGCCTGGCCTGGGAACGCACCCTGATGTGGCTCAGCCTCGTGGCGCTGATGATCGTCGCCAGCGGCATGACACCTGCGCAGGTCATCCGGTCGAGCCTCCCGACGGGCTTGGTGGTGGCGACGGTGGCGCTGGCCCAGAACTGTGCCGGCCTCCGACCGGTCAGCACCCTGGGCAACATCAACGTTGCCAGCGAGATCCTCACCATGACGGGAGCCGCCGCCGCCCTGCTGCCCGCCGCAGGTGAACAGCGCAGGGGCTGGCTCGCCGCGTCGTCGGGGACGCTCTTCCTTTGCAGCGCAGCGGTCGTTGCCAACTCGTCCCTGTCCGGGTTGATCGCCCTGCCCTTGGCGGTACTGCCCGTGCTGTTGGCCAAGAAGGCCTCCGGTCGCGTTCGCGCTGGGGTCGTTGGCGTGCTCGTCGCCGGCATGCTCGCTGGCAGCCTGATCCGATACGACGAGCCTGCGCCGGCCGTGGTCGATCCGGCAAGCCCGACCGAGGTCGTGCCCTCCACCACCGAGGTGCGTGTGCAGCTCTGGCAGGGCGTGCTCGCCATGGGGGTCGACCGCTTCGCTCTGGGCCATGGCAGCGGCCAGTTCCGGGTGCAGTACCCCAGGTACCGCAGGCCCGAAGAGATCGAGATCACGACGTGGGGACGCCAGAAGCCCACAGGCGCCGAGAGCGCGCACCAGGACTACCTGGAGCTGTTCGCCGAGGGCGGGCTGCTGGCGGTGTTGTTGCTGGCGGCGGGCATGCTGCAGGTCGTGCGGCAAGCCCCTGTCTGGACCTGGGGACCGCTTGTCGGGTTCGGCTTCCTGGCCGGCGTACGCTCGCCCCTGGGCAATGCCCCGGCAGCGGCGCTCTTGTTCCTGTGGCTGGGAGCGGTGTTGCACGGCCTGCACGAGCGCCGTGAGCCGGTGTCGCTGCAGTTCCCCGGGCGCAGGTTCAGTCTGGTCCTGCTTGGCCTCTGCACCATGGCAGTAGGCGCCTCGGTGTTTCTGGGGCAGATGGCTTTCACCGGTTTCGTTCGAGAGTACGGGAATCAGCAGCCCGGGAGCCGGGTGGCGCGATCCAGCGCGGCACGGGCAGCATTCTGGAACGGCTACGAACAGAGGTTCCTGCAGGCACAGGCAGTGCTCAGCGTCGAGGACCTGGAGCGCTCCTCCGAAGAAGATGCCGCTGCACGTATCGCGACGGCCCGCGCACGCGTGCTGGAGCTGCTGGAGGCCTGGCCGTGGGACGAAGAGGGCCTGCTGCTCCTGGGACGCACGCTGCATCTGGCCCACCAGCCGGCCGAAGCCGTGACGGCACTGGCGAGGCTCCGGACGATCGATCCCCCCAACCCTCGGGCAGCCCTCTCCCAGGCCACCATCCTGGTGGAGGCAGGCAAGGCGCCCGAGGCCCTGGCGTTCCTCTACAAGGACATGCACCCGCGCCTGCGTGCCAAGCTACCGCGCATCCTGGCCGATCTGCATGCCGTGGCCCAGCGCAGGGGATTGACCCAGGACGCGGACCTGTTGCTCGTGGAGCAGGCGTTCTTCGACGCCGTGGACGCCCTGCGAAAGGAGCCAGGCTTCGGCTCCCAGCTGGCGGTGAAGAACTACCTGAAGGAGTTCCAGGCCAATCCCCACGACCGTGCCGACATGCGACCGCTGGTGATCTACGCGCTGCAGTTCCTGGCGTTGGACAGGCCGGAGCAGGCCAGGGCGGTGGCGGAGCAGGCCAGGAGCCGCAAGTTGGCCAGGGCCTACCGCCAGTTGATGGGTGACGTCATGAAGCCGCTGCTGGCGCTGCCCGAATGGCAGCGGATTCTCGAGTAGGCTCCTGGCTCTCGCGCAGGCAAGCCGTCAGCGGGGCGGCAGCTCCTCGTCGATGCCGAGCCTCTGCACCAGGGTGGGCAGGGAGAAATCGGACCGCACCAGGGGGTGGTCCTGTCCCAGGAGCTTCTCGAACTCGCCGCCAAGGCGGTGGACCAACACCACCATGCCGAGGCGGGTGGCGTGCAGGCGATCGGACTGCAGCAGGTAGAGTCTCGGGAGCGACAGGTCCCGGTCACCGTAGGCAAGGACCTGGGTCTTGTTCTTCGCGTCGGCGGCGAAGGCCGACAGGGGGAACACCAGGACGCCGCTACGCTTCTTCGCCCAGGCGTAGAGGCGCTCGTTCAGCTTCTTCTGGGTTTCGGGCCGGGGCACGAGATGTGGTGGCAGCATCCGCACAGCGGCTCCGGCCATGTCCGGGTAGTCCCCCAGGAGCAGCTTGGCGTCGAGCTGCTCCAGGAGGGCGAGGCCCTTCTGCTGGAGGTCCAAGCGCCGCCGCTGGCCGGTCTGGCCGAAGCCATGGGGGCCATAGCCGAACCAGAAGATGAAGTCCACGCCAATCACCAG
>QJVU01000550.1 GCA_003235605.1 Planctomycetota bacterium
CAAGTGGATGCGGATGCGGAGGAGGCTCAGGACCATGACCAGGATCGAGGTCTCGGGCGGAGCGGTACCTCGGGCGGTCCTGATGGCGTTGGTCCTGCTCTCGTTCATGGTGACCTCGCTGCTCGGACAAGCTTCCCCTGAGCACCTGTCGCTCGAGGAGGCCATCCGGTTGGCGAAGGAGAACAACCCGACCTTTCGGAGCGTGGCGAACGACCGGGCCGCGGCCGACTGGGGGGTTCGTGAGGCCGTATCGGCCTTCCTGCCGACGGCGAACGCCAGCTCCAGCTATACGTGGCAGGAGGGCGGGGCGCAGCGCTTCGGGACCGTCGATCTCGGTACTACCGGAACCGACTGGTATCAGTCGTTTTACAGCTTGAGCCTGAACTGGCGCTTGGACGGCAACACCATCTTCGGCGTCCCGGCGGCGCGGGCCAGCCAGAGGGCTACCGACGCCCGCATCACCGCGGCGGAGTTCAACCTCGAGTCCACGGTCGCGCTGGCCTACATGGCGGTGCTCCGGGGCCAGGACGGAGTGGACGTCGCACAGCGGCAGCTCGATCGGGCGCGGCAGAACCTCCAGATCGTTCGGACGCGCTTGAGCACCGGCGCGGCGGCCGGGACCGACGGCAAGCAGGCCGAGGTCGACCTCGGCCGCGCCGAGGTCGGTGTGATCCAGGCCCAGCGCCAGCTCCGAGAGGCGCGAGCGCTGCTGGCGGAGCAGCTCGGCGTCGCGGTCGACGAAAACGTGGAACTTGAAGCGGAGACCGGCGTCTTCGAGCCAACCTGGGACCGCGATGCCCTGATGGACGAGGCCCTCGAGTCCCACCCGTCGCTGCGGGCGTTCGTGGCCACGGAAAAGGCCGCCAGCGCCTCGGCGAAGCAAGCGGCCAGCCAGTATTTCCCTTCGCTCAGCCTGAGCACGAGCTTCCAGGGCGTCGCCCAGGAGGCCACGAGCTCGGACTTCGTGATCGGCCAGGCTCAATCACAGATCGAGAGTCAGCGTCAGAGCTGCGAGTTCAACAACGCGCTTCTTGCAGGGGTGCCGACGCTTCCGGGCTCGGCCAGAGACTGCAGCCAATACCAATTCACCGATGAGGTGCGCCAGCAGGCGCTGGCCCAGAACAACGTCTTCCCGTTCAACTTCGACAAGCTCCCGCTCTCCGTGCGGCTGACCGTGTCGATCCCGATCTTCACGGGGTTCAGCCGCCAGCGGCAGGTCTCCCAGGCCTACAACCAGGCGGAGGACGCCGAGTACAATCGCAAGGCGGAGGAGCTCCGGCTGCGCACGGCGGTCACGCAGGCTTACGACAACCTGGACGCCGCCTACCAGGTGTATCAGCTCGAGGAGCGCAACCGAAGCCTGGCCGAGGATCAGCTCCTCATGCAGCAGCGCCGCTACGCGCTGGGCGCCACCGGCCTGCTGGAGCTACTGGACGCGCAGACCGCTCTCTCGACCGCCGACCAGGCCTACCTGAACGCACTCTACGACTTCCACTGGAACCTGATCCGCCTCGAGGCCGCGGTGGGTCGGTCGCTGCGCCCGGAATGACGCGGTAGGCGACCCAAGGGACCCCTGGGCAGAAGAGGAATATTCACGTGGATATCATTCGCGATACCAAGCCGCAGAAGAAGAAGAAGCGGGTGATCTGGACCGGCGTCGTGCTGGGTGGCCTGGCCGTGATCACTGTGGCGATCCAGTCCCTTCCGTCTGCAGCGCCCAGCGTCGAGGCGGCGACGGTGTGGCGGGACACGGTCGAGCAGGGGACGATGATCCGCCAGGTCCGCGGACCCGGCACGCTCGTGCCGGAGCAGATGCGCTGGATTACGGCGGTGACGGCCGGTCGTATCGAGCAGATCCTCTCGCTGCCCGGAACCGAGGTCCAAGAGGGGTCGCTCATCATGCGCATGAGCAACCCGGACGTCGACATGCAGCTCCTCCAGGCCCAGCAGCAGCTCTCGCAGGCCCAGGCGGGCCTCGCGCAGCTGCGCACGAGCCTGCAGACGAGCGAGCTGACACAGCGCGGGACGGTAGCCACCGTCCGCACGCAGTACCTGGACGCGAAGCGCGTGTACGAGACGAACCAGCGACTCTTCGACGAGAATCCGGATCTGGTCGCCCGAGCGGACCTGGATCGGTCCAAGGAGTCCATGGAGGAGCTCGCCACGCGGCTGCAGATCGAGGAAGAACGCCTGAAGGTCATGGAGGGGACCTCCCAGGAGCAGATCGACGCCCAGGAGCGGCAGATCGATCGCCTCGAGGCGCTGGTCCGGTTCAATCAGGAGCGCCTGCAGTCGATGCAGGTGACGGTTCCGGTGGCGGGAGTGCTTGCCCCCCTCGACATCCCGCTCCAGGAGGGGCAGTGGGTGCAGTCGGGTCAGCAGCTCTCGCGGGTGGTCGTCCCGGGACGGCTCAAGGCCGAGATCCGCATTCCCCAGACGCAGGCTCAGGACATCGTCGTGGGCCAGATCGCCCTGATCGACACGCGCACGGACACGATCCAGGGCACGGTGACACGCATCGATCCGGCCGTCCGCAACGGGACCGTGACGATCGATGTCAGCCTTCCGCCCGACCTGCCGCCTTCCGCCAGGCCGGACCTGAGCGTGGACGGCAACGTCATCATCGAACGGCTCGACGACGTGATCTACGTTGGCCGGCCGACCTTCGGCCAGGCGAACTCACGCGTGAGCATCTTCAAGGTCACCTCGGACGGTCAGTACGCGGACCGGGTGACGATCCAGCTGGGTGCCAGCTCGGTGAACGAGATCGAGGTGCGGGATGGTCTTCAGCCGGGCGACGTGGTGATCCTCTCGGACATGTCCCAGTGGGACGGGTTCGATCGGGTGAAGCTGAAGAACTGATCGGAAGCTGGGCTACCGGAGGGCCGCCCCCGCGTGAGGTGGACGGGACGTGGGGTGAAGGGGGCGGACTCCGGGGTGCCCGGGCCAACTCATCATTCGGAGAGAAGGGGACGACATGGCGGGAGACCACGCGCTGATCAAGCTGGACGGGCTGAGCAAGGTGTTCTACACGGAGGAAGTGGAGACGCACGCGCTGTCGAACATCACGCTGGAGATCCAGACGGGAGAGTTCGTGTCGATCGCGGGTCCGT
>QJVU01000463.1 GCA_003235605.1 Planctomycetota bacterium
TCTGCTTCCAGTACCCTCCCGCCGGTGGCGATGTCCGGCGCCGGTAGCTCGCCGTTCCCGGGAACGAGCAGCGACAACGCCCCCAAGGCACAGACGAGGGCGGCCGCAGCGGCCCAAGGTATCTTCCTGCGTCGTCCGCCAAGCGCAGGAGCCAGTGACCGCAGACGATCCTGTAGCTCGGCAAACTCCTCCAGGAGAACGGGGTCCTGCTCCAGGGAGCTCCGGATCTCCGGGTCGTCGACGGGATCCCGACGGGCATCCAGATGCTCCTGCACCCGTTGCCAGAAGGATGGAATGTTCATGGTCTGTCGGTCTCCGCCAGCTTTCGACGGGCGCGGTGCAGATGGGACTTCACCGTGTTCACGGGCATGGAGAGGCTGCTGGCGATCTCCGCCAGCGTTTCGAGGCGATGGTGAAACCTCAGCACGATGTCCTGTTCGATGGGAGAGAGCCTCTTGAGGAGGTGGCCCACCAGATCCCTTGCTTCAACGGGCGAGGAGGAGCTGGCGACCACCAGGTTGGCGTCTGCCAGGGGACGTGGCTCGCGTCGACGTCGGTCCCGCAGGTCCAGGTAGCAGTGGAATGCGGTCTTCATCATCCAACCTGGAAGGGACCCTTCCCCGTCAAAGGCATGGCGATAGCGCAGGCTACGCTCCAGGGTCTCCTGCACCAGGTCCTCGGCGTCCTGGGCGCTGCCGGAGAGCTTCCGCAGGAACGCACGCAACCGGGGCAGGTGGGCGAGCATCCGATTCTCCAGGGCATCGACCAAGTCGTCACGGGGGTCTTTTCCCCGGCCTACCCGTGACAGCGGCGAGAGGTTGCAAGAGGCCATCAGATTTCCCCCCACCTGAAGCAGTTCGTGAGGTGGTCGTTGACCATCCCGATGGCCTGCATCAAGGCGTAGCAGGTGGTGCTGCCCACGAACCGAAACCCCCGCATCTTGAGGTCTCTGCCCATGGCATCGGACTCCCTGGTCCGGGCCGGGATGTCCGCGAGGCTCCGGAATCGATTCTGCAGGGGTTCGCCGCGTACGAACCTCCAGATGTAGTCATCGAACGAGCCGAATTCCTCCTGCACCTTCAGGAACGCCTTGGCATTCTGGACCACGCTCTCCACTTTCAGGCGGTTGCGCACGATGCCCGGGTCCTTCATGAGCCGTTCGCGCTTGCGCTTGTCGAAGCGAGCTACCCTCCTCGGGTCGAAGCGTGCAAAGGCCTGTCGGTAGTTCTCGCGCTTGCGCAGGATGGTGATCCAGCTGAGCCCGGCCTGGGCCCCTTCGAGCGTCAGCATCTCGAACAACCTGCGGTCGTCGTGCAGGGGCACGCCCCACTCTTCGTCGTGATAGGTCACGTAGAGGGGATCCCGACCACACCATGAGCAGCGCTGCACCGTCGTTGTCCGATTGCGGCTCAGTAGGCGCTGCCCACCAGCTCCGCGACCTCATTCCGCTCCTTTGGCGTGCTCTTCGTGAGCACGTCGGCTCCGCCCTTCGTGCACAACACGTCGTCTTCGATGCGGATACCGCCGAAGCCACGTCCCTTGTTCATCTTGAGGTAGGACTCGGCCCGCTCCCAGTTGACCTGGTCCCGGAACTGCGTCCGGAACTCCTCACCATGGAGGATTGCCGGCACGAAGTAGATCCCCGGTTCGATGGTGAAGCACATGCCGGGGGCGAGATCCATGTCCAGGCGCAGGTAGGCGGTGCCGAACTGCTTGCTGCGGGTGCGCCCCTTCGGATACGCGACAGCGTCGCCAAACGCCTCCATGTCGTGGACGTCCAAACCGATCAGGTGACCCACCCCGTGGGGAAAGAAAACCGCGTGGGCGCCGTCCTCCACGAGCTGAGCGGGATCCCCATCGAGGAGACCCATCCCCACCAGGCCCTCGGCCACCACCTGGCTGGCGCGCAAGTGGATGTTCCTGTAGCGGACCCCCGGCTGGACCATCTGGATGGCCGCCTTCTCCGCACGCAGGACGATGTCATAGATCTCCTTCGCCTCGGGAGTGAACTCCCCTTCGATCGGCCAGCAGCGGGTGATGTCCGAGCAGTAGCCGTTCCCGTTCTCGGCTCCTGCATCCAGCAGCAGGATGTCACCCTGTTGGAGGGTGTTGTCGTGGGCGTGGTTGTGGAGTACCTCGCCCCGCACGGTGAGGATGCTGTTGTAGGCGGGGACGCAACCGTGTTGCGCAAAGCACCCGTCGACGATACCGGCCAGCTCCTGCTCGCTGCCACCGGGCCTCGTATGGGCCATCGCGGCGACGTGGGCCTCGCGGCTGATCTCGGCGGTCTTCCGCATCTCGGCAATCTCCTCGTCGCCCTTGATCACCCGCATCTGCCCGATTGCCTGGATCAGCTCCGCGGATGCCACCTTGGCGGAGTCGTAGAAGTCCAGGTCCTGCCCGGTGACCTGGCGGGCCATTGCCGTTGCCTTCGGGTCGGCAACGGCGATGCTCTCCACCCCGCGGCCGCCGGCGATCTGCTTCAGGCTTTCGGCAAGCGTGGACACCCCGAGCACCGCGTCCACCCCATGTCGCTTCTGCATCTCGTCGAAACCCGGCACGGGTCCGAACCAGAGGGCGCCAGCAGCGCTCCGCTCGTTCAGGAACAGGGTCACCCTACCGTCCTGGGGATCGAAGAGCGCGGCGCTTCCCGGCTCCGGATGGCTGAAGAAGTAGAGGAAGTTGCTGTCTGGCCGGTAGGGATAGGGGTTGTCCGGGTAGTTGCGGGAGCGCTCGCCACCGGCCATCAGCAGAACTGGCCTCTGGATCCGCTCCATGAACCTGGAACGTCGGGCTCTGAGTGCGTCGAGGGTTGCCATGGCGGCAGGTTAAAGGATTGCCTGCCCCAGGCGAGGGCCTACAACTGCGCGGGTGCCCTGCCAGCGGGGGTCTCCGCGGCGAGTCCGCTGTGGATGACCGTCCGTGGCGTGGCTACTCAGTCCCCGCCGCCCGACCAGGAAGGGTGACTGTCAACCTGCGCCTCAGCCACGTATGAGGAGAATGATCGAGAGGAGTTAGGGCGGCGTCCTGCCGTCCTTGCGCCTTCGGAGGTCGTCATGTCTGCACGCCCACAGCTTGTCCTCGTGCTCGTCCTTGTCGTGTTGGCGGTCCTTGTGGGGGTCTTCGTGTGGAGCGGTTTCGGCACAGGGGAAGGCCTTTCATCTGGAGATCCATCCGTCACGACACGGAGGGCCGGGAATCTGGACCAGGAGGCCGGAGCATTGCAGGGAGGCACAGGCATCGAAAGGCGGCTGGTCGGAGAAAGCCGGCGGGAGAACGTGGAGGCGCAGCCGGGGACTGCGGCCGCGCCGCGGGTCGAGCTCTTTGGCCGCCTGGTGCGCTCCCAGGGGACGCCGGCGGCCGGTGTGACCCTGCGGCTCCTGCAGGCGGAGGAACAGCTCGTGCGCGCGGGCCGTGTTCCAGATCCTGGAGATGCCCCAGCCGTCCAGACCGACGCAGACGGTCGCTTTCGCCTCCTCGCGAAGTCAGGGACCATGGGCGCCTTGAGCCTTGACGGGTTCGAGACCGTGTTCCAGCGCGGCAACGGACGGAGCATGGTGGTCCAGATCGGCAAGGAGTCCCGGGACCTGGGAGACTTGGTGATCCTGGCCGCAGCGCGGGTGTCCGGACAGGTGGTGGATGCGGGCGGCCGACCCGTGGCCGGAGTATCGGTAACCGCCAGCGAGGGCGACAGCCTCTGGAATCTGGTCCTGGGGGAGGGCAACCGGACCGGCAAGGACGGCCGCTTCGAGCTCAGGGGACTGCGCCCGGGGAAGCAGAGGCTGCTGGCCCGCTCGCCAGAGCACCTTCCCGCCGAGCAGGAGGTGGAGCTCGTGGAGGGCCAGCACCGCGAGGGCATCCTCATCCGGGTCGAGCCTGGTGGCTTCATTCTGGGGACCGTGGTGGACGACCTGGGGCAACCGATCGCCGGCGCCGAGGTCGCCGCCTCCCGCACCCAAGAGGTGGATACCCAGATCAAGGTCACCACGTTCTCTCCTGGAGAGTCCACACACACCGACGGATCTGGCCGGTTTCGCCTGGCCAACCTCAACACCAAGACGGCGCAGCTTCGCGTCAGCCATCGCGGCTTCGATACCCAGATGGTGAGGGACGTCGTCGTGGGCATCACGGACCTGGTGGTGGAGCTGAAGCGCCTGGGTGCCATCGAAGGCGTGCTGGTGGATGAGGACAACCAACCGGTCCAGGGCAGCACGGTCTCCGCTTCCCGCAGCGGTGGCACACTCCTGGCTGGTGACATGATCCCGGGCTTCGGGAGCAGCGGGACGGTCACCAATGCCGCCGGAGGATTCCGTCTCGAGAACGTGCAGCCGGGAAACGTCCTGGTCACAGCCCGCAGCGAGATGCACCTACCGGCTCGGCAGCGGGTCCAGGTGCACCCTGGGGAGACCACCAGGGGCCTGCGCCTCGTGGCCACGCCGGGCACGATCCTCGTGGTGACGGTCCAAGACGCGGCAGGACAGCCCGTGCCTGATGCCGAGGTCACGGTGAAGGAGAAGGACCGCGATGGTGGGATCCGGATCCCCAGCGGGGGTGACAGGCGTGGTGTGCGGCGTCTGAAGATCCGTGCCGACGTGGATATCCGGCGCGATCGCAACGGACCACCGGCGCTGCTTGGAGCGGGGAACACCCTGGGGGAAGGCAGGACCGATGCCAGTGGCAAGGTCACGATAGGTGGTCTGCCCGCCTGTGCAGTAGTCGTCAGTGCCAGGCATGACGAGCTGGCACTGGTCAATCGCCAGGAGCTGCTGCTTCCCGAAAGAGGCAAGGCAATCAGCCTCCTCCACATGCGCCGGGGCGGTTTCCTGTTGGTGAGCGCCGTGGACGCAACCGGCAAGCCGATGGCCAAGGCCAAGTTCACCGTGACCTCCGCCACCGTGGGCAACGACGGCGAGGATCGGGGTCAGGAGGAGACCTGCGACGGGGAGGGCAAGGCCAGGCTGGGACCGCTTTCTCCGGGGGACTACACCGCCGCCCTCCTGGGAGAGCAGCGCCCCCAGATCCGTGGTGGCATGAGCTTCACGTGGGCGGGCTCGGAGTCAATCCTGGAGGACTCCAGGGTCAGGGTGCAGATCCGTGAGGGAGATACCAACGAGGTCGTGTTGAGGAGGCCGGTCCTGACGACGGTGAAGGGCAGCGTCCGCGACCGCTCGGTCCCAGTGAAGGGGGCGCGGGTAGCCCTGCTCGAGGAGGGTGCGATCCGCCTGCCTTTCGGCAGCGGCCTGGAGGCCTACACCGACGAGGGGGGGCTCTTTGAGATCAGTGGCGTGCCGTCGGGCAAGTACACGTTGAGCTGGGGCCGACGCTCCGCGGTCGTGCCCAGCGAGGACGAGATCCAGCTGCAGAAGGACCAGCTCGAGCTGGTGCGGCACCTCGTGATCCCGGGCGCGGTGGTGCGGCTCAAGACCTGGGGCGGGGAGGCCGCAGTGGAGGATGCCGAGGTCACCCTCTCTCGCATGACAGCGGGAGCGGGCGGCCAGGGGCCAGAACGACGGCAAGCCATGTTCCGGATGATCAGCATCACCAACCAGGGCTCAGGTCCCCAGCGCGTGGACATGTCCGCTGGCGCGCGTTCGGCACACACCGATGAGGAGGGGCAGGTGGTGATCAAGGATGTCCCGCCTGGCAGGTACGCGCTCAGCATCAGACACCGGCAGTTCGCCACCCACCGGGAGGAGATCGACATTCCCCCGGATACGACCCTGGACCTCGGTACCCGGAAGCTGACGTCCGGTGGCTCGGTAAGCGGGAGCATCTTGTTCGAGGAGTCGAATCAGGTGCAGATGGCGCTCGTTCAGATCACCACCTGGGATGGCAAGAACACAGAGCGGACGGTGGCCACCGAGGGGCGATTCCACTTCAGTGGGCTGGCCACGGGGAAGTACAAGGTACGGGCCCGCAGGATTGGCGGGAATGCCGGTGCCCCGTGGGGTCCCGAGGAGACTGTCGAGGTGGAACCCGACCGCACTGCGCGCACGAAGCTCAAGTTGCCGTAGGTAGCTCAGTCAGACTTTCTTCATGATTGCACGCCCGGGTTCCAGCCACGCAGTGCCCGGGCAAACGCCTCGTGACGCTTGGCGTGGAACAGCTCTGTGTCGCCGCCGAACTCTCTGAAGAGGTTGCCGACGTCGACTTCCTGGCAGCGTTGACGCAGGTAGCTCAGGTCCCGTTCCACCTTGTGGGCGGTCTCCTCGCCGGCCTTGGACATGTCAAGGCGCCCGCCGACATCGGCGCCCAACGCCAGGGCAAACAGGTGCACAGGGAACTCCTTGTCCTTGAACCAGCGCTCGTAGAGCCTGGCGCGGGTGCCGGCCCGCAGGTTCTCCATCCCCCGGGCCTGGGTGTGGAGGGCGCAGACGGCTTCGGCCAGGCGGCGAGTGGAGGCGTCGGCGATGCCCGGCAGACGGCTGAAGAGCTCGCGGAGGTGTTTGAGGCCGTCGTTCTCGTGGCCATGGTGGGAGGGGTGGCTGTCCACGTCGGTGAAGCCCTTGCCCATGTCGTGGCAGAGGACGGCCACTGCTGCGGCGGCACGGTCGTCGTCTGGGAGATGGGTCGTGTGGGAGGTGATCCACTCCAAGGAGAGGATCAGATGGAGCGCCTGACTGACCTCCGGGTGGTGACGGACCGGTCCAGCGGCGCGGCCGTCGAACTGGCGCGCCAGTTCCGGGGCGATGTGTTCGAGGATGCCGGTCTCGAACAGCTCCATGAAGAAGCGGCCTGGAGAGGTGCACTCCAGGAGGGCCGCGCGGATCTCGGCTGCGATGGCCTCCTTGGGCACATCGTTCACGATGCCGGGATCCAGGGCGACCCTGCGGATCCTGGGATCGAGATCGAACCCCCACTGGTGGGCCCGGCGGTAATAGCGCAGCCACCGGACCGGATGCTCGCGAATGCGCTGCTCGGGATCCCCGACCGGTACGATCCGTCTGCGCCGCCAGTCCTCCAGGCCGCCCAGAGGGTCGAGGATCTTGTCTTCGGCAAGCCACCAGGCCAGCGCACCCACCGTCATGTCCCGGCCGCGAAGATCAGCGGCTATGCGTTGCGCCATGGGGGTCGTACTGGACGTGGCAGGTCCGCGGAAGCTCGTGATCTCGATACGCTGGCCACTGAGTTTCAGCGCCAAGGTGCCCCGGGCCCGGTTGGCCTCGGTGGTGGGGTGCAAGACGCCTTTCTCTTCCAGCAAGGACGACCCTGCGCTCGGGTCCAGGGCCCAGGACAGGTCCAGGTCCTTTGCGTCGGGCCCTGCTATGCCGGCCCGGCGGCAAGCCCCTGCGAGCGCGACGGAGCCGACGGCACACACCCCCAGCTCCGGCTCCAGCAGCCACGGGGCGTGTTCCTGCAGGAACGCTTGCGGAGCGGCTACCTCTTCTTGCTCTGCTTGCGGGCTGCCCTCTCGGCCTTTCTGGCTTCCTGCTCCAGCCGCTTGCGATTCTTCGAGACCCACGCCTTGGCTTCCTTGTTGGTGGCGAAGCGCTCGCCGGTGATCTTGAAGATTGCCTCCTTGGCGTCCAGTCGCCAGACCTCCCAGTTCTTCCAGCGCGCTTCCCAATAACTGGCAGGAGGGTTGTTGGGATCATCCACCCAAGCAGGCTGCGGCCCCTCCATGCTCTCGGCCAACAGGTCGAGCCCCTGCAGTTCCTTGTTCTCCCCGATCATCTGTACGATCGCCTTCTGCACCTGCGGGAACTTCCGGTTGTCGATGTCCTTGAAGAAGAGCTGCTTGAAGTCTTCCCAGTCCTTGCTCTCGTAACTTGCCTTCGAGTGCGCCTTGATGAGCGCCGCGAGCACCGGGGGCGTACGCTTGATCTTGGCATCCCCGATCAGCGACAGCAGCGGCTTGCGCACGGAGGCACTTTCCTGATTGCCCAGCAGCTCGGCGGCACGGATGCGACAGCTCTCGTGCTTGCGCTCCGTCTTGACCACCTTCATCAGCGGCCTGACCAGCTTTGAGTTCCTGCCCGAGCTGAGCTTGTCCAGGGCCGCGAGCTTCTGCTCCAGGGCGGCATTGCTCTTGTACGCCTTGTTGAATTCCGCGACTGCCTCCTTGGCCTGCTTGTCGTCCCAGGTCTGGACGGTCTCGCTGTTCTTCTTGGAGGAAGCCTCCTGGACCACTCCGCCACCCCCTGCCTTGCCCTTGTCGGGCTCGGGGTCCTGGCAGAGGAGTCCGGTAGACAGGATTACGACGGGTAAGAGAGGGGTGAACATGGCGACTGGATTCTACAACCGAGCCACTTCCGCGGTCAGGTAGCCCAGGTAACAAACCAGGAGGATCCCGCCTGCTCGCCGCGAGATCCGCGTCCTGGTCATGAACAGGACTCCCAGAACCGCAGTCAGGCCAAGGCCCAGCACCATGCGCAGGCCGTGTTCGGCTGCTGCTACAGGCAGCGGCCGGATCAGCGCGCAGATGCCCAGCACCATGCAGATGTTGAAGATGTTGCTGCCAACGACGTTTCCCAGCGCGATTTCCGGGTGACCACGTCGCGCGGCGACAAGAGCCGTGGCAAGCTCCGGCAGGCTGGTGCCGACGGCCACTATGGTGGCGCCCATGAGACTCTCCGGCATTCCCCAAAGGGCGGCGATGGCCCTGGAGCCCGAGACCAGCCATTGGCCACCGAAGAACAGGCCGGTCAGGCCCATGAGGACAAGGACCACATGGAGGGCGAGGCGCCTGGAGTTCCGGCCTACCGGCTGGGAGTCGTTCTCGTCCTCACTGCGGCGCTCCCGGTGCAGGAGCATCAGCGTGAATAGCCCGAGGAGACCGAGCAGGACGGCGCCGTCGAAGGAAGTGAACGAGTGCCCGAAAAGCAAAGGCTTCATGGCGAGGGTGGCGGCTGCCATCATCCAATAGGACTCGAAGCGTAGCTTGGACCCGGTCGTGGGAACCGGGCGCACCAGGGCTGTCAGTCCGAGGATCAGGCCGATGTTGGCGACGTTGCTGCCGTAGACGTTGCCCAAGGCGATACCACCCGAGCTGTCGGGTTTCGCGACGTCGAAGACGCTCACAACCAACTCCGGTGCTGAAGTCCCGAACGCCACGATGGTCAGTCCGACCGTCAGCTTGCTGACTCCAAGCGCCAGGGCGATCCAGACCGCGCCACGCACGAGGATCTCGGCGCCGACAATGAGAGTGGCGAGGCCGCCGAGGATGAGTAGCCAGTCGGACATGATCGGATCGTCCCAGCCCGACTCCAGAAAAGCCATGGCATCGACCGAACAGAGCCACATGCATCCACGCTTCCCCAGCTGTGTGATCGTCGTCTTTGGTCTGCTCACGAGCTGTCTGCAGATCGACCAGACGGTCACGATCCAGAGCACCGGCTCCGGCAGCCAGGTAGTGAAGATGGTGATTCCGGGGCGGGTAATCGAAGCCTTGCAGCAGCAGGCGGTGGCTCACAACCAGTTGCGCAAGGCTCCCGACATGACCACCATCTTTCACCGGGCCAAGGTCGAGAAGGAACTTGCCGCGGTTGGCCTGGAGTTGACCGAGCACAAGGTGGTGAGTGCCTCTCACCAGAGGGAGGCACTGCTGGCTGTCAGGTTCCAGAATCTCGAGCAACTGCGAAGGAGCCCGCTGGGTGGCGGTGGGGCGGACTGGATCTTCACCAAGGGACCTCTCAAGGACACGATCCAACTGGAGTACTACCCCCGGGGACGCGCCGCGTGGCTGGAATCACGGCAGAAGGTCCTGGAGCTGCAGAAGCACCCGAAGGATCCGATCCTGCAGGGTTTCTTTTCCAGGCAGGCAGCTCAGCTGCAGGGTCTGGACATCACCGTGACGATCAACCTGCCTGGGACGGTGCTGAAGGCCTACGGAGACCTGCGTGAGACCGGGCTCAGGCAGGTGCAGGCGCGTGTTCGGGCCAAGGACATCAAGACACCCAAGGACCTGATCCTGGCGCTGGCACCGCGATACCGGGTGGTCTTCGACGGCCGTGGATGCAATCTGCTGCTGGCCTCAACACCGGCCACCGGCCAGGCACCGGCCCCCGAGCAAGCATCGTCCAAGAAGCGCAACTAGCCGTCGGCGCGGGGCATGTCCCCGGAGCT
>QJVU01000308.1 GCA_003235605.1 Planctomycetota bacterium
TGTGCGGCTCGGGTCGCCTTGGATTGATCTCAATCGCCTTGCGGAAGCAGGCGATGGCCTCGTCATAGCGGCCGATCGTTTGCAGCGTGTTGCCGAGGTTGTTGTATGCTCCCGCGTACTTCGGGTCGATTTCGACCGCCTTGCGGTAACAGGCGATGGCCTCGTCGTAGCGGCCGAGCTTCTGCAGCACCTTGCCGAGGTTGTCGTGCGGACGGGCCAACTTCGGGTCGATCTCGATCGTCTTCTGGAAGCAGTCGATGGCCTCGTCATAGCGGCCGAGCTCGTCCAGCACGTCGCCGAGGTTGTTGTGCGCAGGGGCCAACTTCGGGTCGATTTCGATCGCCTTCCTGTAGCAGTCGATGGCCTCGTCGTAGCGGCCGAGATGGCTCAGCGCGATGCCGAAGTTGCTGTATGTTCCGGCGTACTTCGGATCGATTTCGATCGCCTTGCGGAAGCAGGCGAAGGCCTCGTCGTGGCGGTCGAGATTGCTCAGCGCGGCGCCGAGGCTGCTGTATGTTCCGGCGTTCTGCGGATCGATTTCGATCACCTTGCGGAAGCAGGCGATGGCCTCGTCGTAGCGGCCGAGATCGCTCAGCGCGATGCCGAGGTTGTGGTACGTTTTGGCGTACTTCGGATCGACTTCGATCGCCTTGCGGTAGCAGGCGATGGCCTCGTCAAGGCGACCCAGCTCTTTCAGTGTGATGCCGACGTTCATGTGCGGCTCGGGTCGCCTTGGATTGATCTCAATCGCCTTGCGGAAGCAGGCGATGGCCTCGTCATAGCGGCCGATCGTTTGCAGCGTGTTGCCGAGGTTGTTGTATGCTCCCGCGTACTTCGGATCGATTTGGATCGCCTTCCGGTAGCAGGCGATGGCCTCGTCAGAGCGGCCAAGTCTTGCCAGCGCGAGGCCGAGGTTGCCGTGTGCATAGGCATGTTTCGGGTCGATCTCGATTGACTTGCGGCAGCAGGCGATGGCCTCGTCGGTCTGACCGAGCTTCTTCAGCACGATGCCGAGGTTGTTGTGCGCCAAGGCGTACTTCGGATCGAGCTCGAGCGCACGACGGAAGGAGGCAGCGGCGTCCTCGAGAGAATCCTCCTGGTGGGACGACCCGGACCCGAGCTGAAGCCAGGCCCCGGCAAGGCGAGGGCGCAGCGCCACCGCGATCCGCGCGCTATCCACGACCTCCTGCCAGTTCGGCTCTGGTAGTTTCCCCAGGAGTTGGGCCAGCCGCAGGGCAAGGCCGAAGTCGTCGGGGTTGTGGAGCTGGCCCTGGCGGTACACCTTCACCGCCTCGGTCTTGGCGCCAGCGGTCCACAACGCCTCTCCAAGCAACACCAGGCTCAGGACCGGGAGCTTGCGCACATCCACGGTGGACGCGAGCTGCAGGAGCTTCCCCTTCTTCTCCCTGGCGTCCGGGATCAGGTCGCGCAGGTCGTTGCGCCAGGGATCCTCGCAGTCCAGGAGCCTTGCCAGGCGCTCCAACTTCCTGGTCAACTCGTCGGTGACCTTCTTCCGGCGCCGGGTCATGGCCCAGTGGTCCAGTGCCGCCGCCATCTCGACCGCCAGGGCACTGTCCCCCAGGACTTCGGCAGCCTGCGCGAGGCTGAGGTCCTCGATGCGTTGGTTCAGGTAGGTGTGGAAAGCTGCGCTGTAGGCCTCCTCCACCCTGCGTGGGTCCGTGAGCGCCCAGTCGCCTTCGACCACATCGCTCTCCGCCGGGGACCGCGCCAGGAGGAGGGCGTCGCGCATGGCCTGGTCCTTTCTGCGCTGGGCGACCATGGCCGCAGCCTGCTCGCGTTCCTGCTGTACTTCCTCTGCAAGCTTCCGCACCCTCTCCTTCAGGGTGTCGCCCACGTACTCCGACCCTGCCAGCTGCCTTGCCTGGGACACCGACGCCACGGCCTGCTCCCACAGGGAAAGGTCCTCGAGACCGCTGGCGCGGGCCTTGCCCTGCCTGGTGCTGGCCTCCTGCAGCGCTGCGGTCACGAGCCCCTCGGCGTCCGCCTGGCGGCGAGTCGACTCCGACTGCACCCAGAGGTAGCCACCCCCGCCCAGCGCCAGGACCAGGACCGCTACAGCAGCCAGCATCACCGTGGACCGTGCCCTCACTCGGGCCTCGGCGGCGCGGATCTCCGCCTGGCGTGCGCGCTCTTCCACGGAGGACAGGTAGGCAGCAACTGCGTCGGCCACCTGACCCGCAGACTCGGGCCGGGCCCGTCGGGCCGCCGACAAACACTGCTTGCAGAGACCGATCAGCGCCTGGTGGGCACCACAAGATTCGAGGCGTGCCACCGCACCTGTGGTGTCTCCCCGTGCAGCCTGCTGGACCACGTCGCCGTCCTCCTGGCGGTAGGGCGGCGTACCGGTGAGGATCTCGCAGAGGATGGCGCCGAGACCGAAGACGTCGGAGCGCTGATCCAGCCGGTCGACGTCACCTATCGCTTGCTCCGGTGGCATGTAGGCCGGTGTTCCGAACAACGAGCCCGCCACCGACTGGGTGCCGGATCCCGGCGTGCTGCGCACGGTCTCGATCACGCTGCGCTGGCTGGCCCGGGTCATGGACTCCTTCTCGTCGGCGATGCCTCCCTTGGGAAGCACCTTGGCAAACCCCCAGTCCACGACCTGCACCTCGCCAAAGGCACCGATCATCACGTTGGCGGGCTTGAGGTCCCGGTGCACGACGCGGCGGGCATGGGCATAGGCGATCGTCTGGCAGACCTGCTCGAAGATGCCCAGCAGCCGGCGGCGGTCCTCGGTGGGGGAGGTGCGCCTCGCCAGCTGTGCCGCCAACGTCTCGCCCTTCACCAGCTTCATGGCGAAGTAGGGCCGCTCGCCGGCCTGCAGGCCCAGCTCGTAGACCGGCACGATGCCCGGGTGCTGGAGCTGGCCGCCGATCTGGGCTTCCTCCACGAAACGGGCCAGGACGTCCGGACGCTTGGCGTACTCGTCCCTGAGGATCTTCATGGCCACGTCCCGACCCAGGTCCACGTCGCGTCCCTTGTAGACCACGCCCACGGCGCCGCGGCCGATCTCGCCCAGCACCTGGTAGCGGCCGGAGGGCTCGCGGAGCTGTTTGGTCTCCTCGGTGACCTTCACCGGCGCGTC
>QJVU01000436.1 GCA_003235605.1 Planctomycetota bacterium
GCGGCAGCGCGCCCCGCTCTCGCAGATCGTTGGCGAGGCTGCCTCGGCAGCAGGAGTCCCGGCGTCCCGCGTGGAGCTGTCCGGTGTCGCCGAAGAACGGGTCGAGAGCATGGCCTTGGTGCGGGTCCTGTCGATCCTGTTCCGCAACAGTGCCGAGGCCACGGGCGAGGTCCAGCGCCTGCTCATCCGGGTGCGGGCCAGCACCGAGCAAGATCGCCTGCTCCTGTTGGTCTCGGACAACGGTCCTGGTATCGGCTCGGAACTCGCGGAGCGGATCTTCCAGCCCTTCGTTTCCTCCAAGGAGCGGGGTCATGGCCTGGGTCTGGCGCTTGCCTGCCGCGTGCTCAGCTTCCTCCGCGGCAGCATCGAGTTGCTCAATCCTGGCGAAGCCGGCGCCGTGTTCCGGTTGACGGTTCCTCGCGACTTGCCCGCGGACCAGGGCCAGGCCGAGGAGGTGCGCCCTGGCCGCTGAACTGACGCTACTGGCAGACGACGAACCCCTCTCTCGGGAGTTCCTCGGGGAGGCGCTCCAGGGCCTGGGCCTCAAGGTCATCGCCGTCGAGGATGGCCAACAGGCGCTCACTGCCCTGAAACAGCATCCCTTCGATCTGGTGTTCACCGACCTGCAGATGCCCGGCGCCGACGGGGTGGCAGTCCTCACCGAGTCGAAGGTGAGGGAGCCTGACCGTCCGGTGGTGCTGATCACGGCCCATGGCACCATGGGCGTGGCCGTCGAGGCCATGCGCAAAGGCGCCGACGACATCCTCGAGAAGCCGGTGAGTCCGGAGGACCTCGAGCTGGCACTGGTGCGCGTGCGTGACCGGCGGCGGCTGCTGCGGGAGAACAGCTACTTCCGCGCCGAGAGCATCGGCAGCGAGATACGGGTCCACAGCAGGGTGATGTCCGACCTGGTGGGGCTGGTGGTTCGGGTCGCCAACAGCAAGGCGACGGTGCTGATCACCGGCGAGAGTGGAACCGGCAAGGAACGCGTCGCAGCCCTCGTCCACCGGCGCAGTGACCGTGTTGACGGACCATTCGTGAAGGTGAACTGCGCGGCGATCCCGGACTCCCTCATGGAAAGCGAGATCTTCGGTCATGAAGCCGGCTCCTTCACCGGCGCCAGCAAGCGTCGAGAAGGTCGCTTCGAGCTGGCAAACGGTGGCACGCTGTTCCTGGACGAGGTCGGAGAGATGTCGCCAATGCTGCAGGCGAAGCTGTTGCGGGTGCTCCAGGAAGGAGAGTTCTGCAGGGTCGGCGGTAATCGCACGGTGCAGGTGGATGTACGTCTCGTGGCCGCGACCAACCGTGACCTCAAGCAGGCAGTCGAGGCCGGCGAGTTTCGCGAAGACCTGTTCTACCGCCTCAACGTCGTGCCGGTGCACATCCCACCTCTGCGCGAACGCAAGGAGGAGATCATGCCTCTGGCCAGCCACTTCCTCGGCAAGGGCGTCGAGTTCGCCGCCGACGCCGAAGCGGTGCTGATGCAGCACAACTGGCCGGGTAACGTGCGCGAGTTGCAGAACCTCGTCGAACGCGCCTGCCTGCTCTGTCGGGGTGGTGTCATCGATGCTCGGCTGCTCCGGCAATGGATTGCCCCGGCAGCCATCGCCAACCCGGTCAGCTCCGCAGATCCGGTCGCGGCCCTGGTCGGACGTTCCCTGCGGGACGTTGGGGACGACTTGATCCTCAAGACCTTGGAACACTGCGAAGGCCACCGCACCAGGGCGGCGGCGGTCCTGGAGATCGGCGTCCGCACCCTGTTCAACCGGCTCAAGGACCTTCAGGCGCGAACCTAGTATCCTCCGGGCCGACGCCGATGACGATCGATCCCTCCGAGAACGGACGCTGGCCGCCGACGATCCCGCGACGAACTCCACTACCGAAGGGCATGTTGAGCGGCCCCAGGCAGCCCTGGCGCCGGTTGATCTCGGTATCCTTCGCGCTGCTGAACCGCGGCCTGGACATGCTGCCTCCTGGACGGTGGGTGCACCGCATCCTGCAGCGGCAGCTGGAGTTCTCGGAGGTGAAGGTGCCTATCGCCCGCGCGGAGGCTGCCGGTCTCTCTGGAATGCGGATCGCTTTCCTTTCCGACATCCATGCCGGCAGCTACCTGAACGAGAAGGACCTGTGCCGTCTCTTTGCCAAGGTGGCGGAGCAGCGGCCGCACCTTGTCTGCCTCGGCGGCGACCTCATCAACACCCGGGAACGGGAGATTCTGATGTACCGGAGCGCCCTGCGGCTGCTCTCCCCGGACTTGGGCATCGTGGCGGTGCCCGGCAATCATGATCAGTTCCTGGGATGCGATCTGGGCCTCTGGGCGGCATTCCTGCGCGAGCAGGGGGTCAGAGTCCTGATCAACGAAGGTCTGAGGCTCAGCTTCGGCGGCACCTCCTTCTGGCTGGCCGGGGTCGACGACCTGACCGAGGGCCGACCGGACCTTGCCATGGCACTCGAAGGCTCGACCCAGGAAGAGACCAAGATCCTGCTGTCACACAACCCGGACATGTTCTACGAGGCCGCGTCGGTGGGGCTCGACCTTACTCTCTCTGGCCATACCCACGGCGGCCAGGTCAAGGCGTTCGGCAAGGTGTTGCTTTCGCACAGCCGGTTCGGCTGGCACGAGGGACTGTTCGACGAAGACGGCGCCTACCTCTACGTGGGGCGCGGTGTCGGCGTTACGGTGTTGCCCCTCCGGATCGGCGCTCCTGCCGAGGTGCCGATCCTGGAGCTGACGCATGTCACCCCTACCGGAACGCATCAAGGCCGTTGACTCCCACACCGAGGGAGAGCCCACCCGGGTGGTCCTCGAGGGTCTTCCCGAGGTCCCGGGCGACAGCATGCTCCAGAAGCGCGAGTGGCTGCGGGAGAACCTCGACGAAGTGCGCACCGCCTTGATCCACGAGCCACGGGGACACGAAGCCCTGGTGATGGCCTACCTGCTGCCGCCCGCGACCGCGGCTGCCACCACCGGTGTCGTGTTCGCCAACAGCCTTGGCTACTTGAACATGTGCGGCCACGGAGCTATCGGCGTGGCTACGGTGCTGGTGTGGATGGGACGGGTTCCCGTCCGGGAGCCCATCACCCGTGTGATCCTC
>QJVU01000648.1 GCA_003235605.1 Planctomycetota bacterium
GCTGAGCGGCTCGCACCGCCCAGGCCGCGGTCAGCGAGCTGAGCAGGAGGACCACCGTGTTGGTGGCACCCCACTTCACGTCCAGGTACTTGTGGGCGTAGTAGAAGATCTCCGGGTGATGCGCCCGGTAGACGATGTAGGCAACGAAGAGCGCCGAGAAGAAGAGCACCTCCTGGGCCAAGAAGACCCACATGCCGAGCTTGCCAGACTCGAACTGGTGCTTGGCGTCATCGTAGTGGTGCTGGATGAACGGCGAGCCGTCGTGATGTCCACTCATGAATGAATTCCTCAGCTAGATCCTCGGGAACCGAGGGCTAGTCGTTGTCCTTGTCGTCGGAGTCGACCTCGGTGGGCGCATCCTCGGCGGCCGGAGCTTCCGCTGCGGCAGTGGCGGCCGCGGCGGCAGCCTTTGCGGAGCGACGGACCCAGCCCTTCTCCTCGGAGATGAACTCGAGGTCGCTGTAGTCGTAGATCTCGTACAGCTTGGGCGGCGGAGCGTTCTCCGGGAAGTTGTAGAGAGTCGGCGGAGTCGGTGCCTGCCACTCGAGAGTCGTTCCACCCCAGGGATTGTCGGGCGCCTTGCGGCCGCGCTTGAGCGACAGGAACAGGTTCACGAACATCGCGAAGAGCGCGAGCCCCATGACGAAAGCACCAAGAGAGGAGACCTGGTGCATGCCGGTGAACTCGGGATCGTAGTCGAAGTAGCGGCGGTGCATGCCGTTGGATCCCATGACGAACTGGGGCAGGAACGTGACGTTGAAGCCGATGAAGATGATGGTCGCCATCCACTTGCCGAAGCCGTCGTTGAACATCTTGCCGGTGATCTTGGGCCACCAGTAGTGCAGACCGGCCAGGAAGGCGATCAGCGCCGAGCCCATCATCACGTAGTGGAAGTGCGCGACGACGAAGTAGGTGTCGTGGAGGAAGACGTCGGTGGACAGCGTTCCCAGGAACAGACCGGTGAGACCACCGATACCGAAGAGAAGGATGAAGTAGACACCGAAGAGCATCGGTGTGGTGAGGTGGATGTCCCCCTTGTACAGGGTGGCGACCCAGTTGAACGTCTTGATCGCCGACGGAATCGCGACCGTGAAGGTCAGCGCCGAGAACACCATGATCGACAGCTTGGACTGACCCGCGACGAACATGTGGTGGCCCCAGACCAGGAACGACAGCAGCGCCAGAGAGATGGAGCTGTAGGCGATGAAGCGGTAGCCGAAGATGTGCTTGTGAGCACCGGTGGTGATGATCTCGGACATCACGCCCATGGCGGGAAGGATCATCACGTAGACGGCCGGGTGGGAGTAGAACCAGAAGAAGTGCTGGAACAGGACCGGGTCACCGCCGAGCATCGGATCGAAGATGCCGATGTGGAGGACGCGCTCCACCCACAGAAGGAGCAGCGTGATGCCGACCACCGGGGTCGCGAGCACCTGGATGACCGCAGTCGCGTAGGTCGCCCACAGCATCAGGGGCATCTTGAACCAGCCCATGCCCTTCGGCTTGAACTTGTGGATGGTGACGATGAAGTTGACGCCGGTGAAGATCGAGCTGAACCCGAGAATGAAGGCACCCGTCACGGCGGGTACCACCGCGGTGGCCGTCGTCGTCGAGTAGGGAGTGTAGAAGGTCCAGCCGGTGTCCACCGCCCCGAGGAAGAGGGTCAAGAGGAAGAACACCAGGCCGAGCACCCATAGATAGAAGCTGGCCAGGTTCAGCCGGGGAAAGGCGACGTCTGGCGCCCCGAGTAGGATCGGCAAGACCATGTTGCCCAGGGCCGCCGGGATACCCGGGATGATGACCAGGAACACCATGATGGCGCCGTGGACCGTGTAGATCTGGTTGTATGTATCGCGGTCGAAGAACTGCTGGCCGGGCAAGAAGAGCTCGGCTCGGATCATCAGGGCGAAGGCTCCTCCGAGGAGGAACGCGATGACGATACCGATGAGGTACATGAGCCCGATCCGCTTGTGATCGAGCGTGACGAGCCAGTTCTTCAGGCCCTTGTTGACTTCGAGGAAACTCGGTTCCTGCACTGCTGCTGCGGTTGCCATGGACTGCCCCCTACCTACTTCAGGCTCTTGATGTAGGCGATGATTCCGTCGATTTGCCAGTCTTTGAGCTTGCCCTTGAAGGTCGGCATGACCGGGCCAAAGCCCTTGCGGATCTTCGCTTGCGGCTCGAGGACTGACTCACGAATGTAGTCTTCGTCTGCGACCACCGAGGTCCCGTCCCCAAACTCACGACTGGTCCCGAACAGGCCCTTGAACGAGGGCCCGGTGCCCGGGCTGCCGTCCACCGAGTGGCACTGCCCACAGCCGCGCTTGGCGTACATGAGCTTGCCGATCTCTTCCGGTGGCATGGTCTTCTGTTGCTCTTCGGCCTTCTCGAGGTACTTCTCGTAGCCGCCGGCCTCGTGGACCTGGACCCAGGTCTTCATGTCGGAGTGCTGCTGACCGCAGTACTCCGCGCAGTAGGCGCGGTACACGCCGGGCTTGTCGACCTGGAACCAGATCTTGGTGTAGCGGCGCGGAATGACGTCCTGCTTGATGCGGAACGCCGGCAGCGAGAAGTCGTGGAGGACGTCCTCGGAGCGCATGACCAGACGCACCTTCTTGCCCGCAGGAACGTGCAGGACGTTGTCGGTCCAGCCGTTGGGGTAGATGAAGGTCCAGTTCCACTTCTGCGCGATGACCTGGATCTCGAGGGCGTGGCGCGGGGTGCTCATCATGTTGTTGAACCCCTTCCAGCCGAGGATGAAGATGAACACCAGGAGGATCGAGGGAATCACCGTCCAGGTGATCTCCAGCGCGTCATTGTGCGACGGCGAGGGCTCGGACTTGTGGCCCTTGCGGTGGCGGTACTTGAGGGTGAACCAGATGGTCGCGATGGTGATGCCGACGAAGCAGACCACCGAGAGCCACAAGATGCCGTAGAACATCCAGTCGACCTCGGCGGCGAACGTGGACGCCTCGGGCTGAGTCCAGTAGGAGCCATCGACCGAGGTGATCCGCGGTCCGGGCGGAATCACGTAGAGCACTCCGCGCTGGGCCGAGTTTATCGCGTTGAGGGCGACCTCGTGCATCCTG
>QJVU01000536.1 GCA_003235605.1 Planctomycetota bacterium
GTCACCGGCCAGAACCTCGCGTACGTCATCTACACGTCCGGTTCGACCGGAGCACCCAAGGCCGCGATGAACACGCACACCGGTCTCCGTAACCGGTTGCTCTGGATGCAGGCTGCCTACCGGTTGACGCCGGCCGATCGGGTTCTCCAAAAGACGCCGTTCAGCTTCGACGTATCGGTCTGGGAGTTCTTCTGGCCGCTGATGACCGGGGCTGCGCTGGTGCTGGCCAGGCCGGGTGGTCATCGCGATAGCCGCTACCTTCACGACCTCATCGGCCATCGGCGTGTGACCACCGCGCACTTCGTGCCATCGATGCTGCGCGTCTTCCTGGAAGAGCAGGAGCGCCCGCCCTGCGACTCGCTGAGACAGGTCGTCTGCAGCGGCGAGGCGCTGCCGTTGGACCTGCAACAGCGCTTCTTCGAACGCTGGGGGGCGGAGCTTCACAATCTCTACGGCCCGACCGAAGCCGCCATCGATGTGACCGCCTGGAGATGCCGGCGCGATGGCGAGTCCGTCGTGCCGATCGGCCGTCCCATCTGGAACACCCGGACCTTTGTGCTCGACTCCGAGCTGCGGCCGATGCCGGTGGGAGTGCCGGGCGAGCTGCATCTCGGCGGCATCGGCCTGGGCCGCGGGTATCTGGATCGCCCGGACCTGACCGCCGAGCGGTTCATTCCCGATTCCCTGAGCGATGCGCCGGGGACGCGGCTGTATCGAACCGGCGACCTGGCGCGGTACCTGCCCGATGGCAACCTGGAGTTTTTGGGACGGGTCGACGATCAGGTCAAGATCCGAGGCTTTCGCATCGAGCTGACCGAGATCGAGGCCACCCTGCGTCGGCACGCGGCGGTGCAGGCGGCGGTCGTGCAGGCGCGGGAGGATCGGCCGGGCCAGCAGCACCTCGTGGCGTACATCGTGCCGAACGCGATCTCGAGCGACGACGGGCTCGGTCCCCCCGGGCTGCTCGCCGAGCTGCGCGGGCTGGTGGCGGAACAGCTCCCGGAGTACATGCTGCCCGCGGTGTTCGTCTTCCTCCCGTCCTTGCCTCTTTCCGCCAACGGGAAGGTGGATCGCCGGGCCCTGCCGGCGCCCGAGAGCGCCCGGCCGGAGCTCCTGCAACCGTACGTGCCTCCACGAACGCCTGCGGAGGAGCTGCTCGCCGGCATCTGGAGCGAGGTTCTGCAGGTCGATCGGGTCGGGGTGCACGATAACTTCTTCGACCTGGGCGGTCACTCGCTGCTGGCCACTCAGGTCGTCTCCCGGCTGCGGCGGTCGTTTCAGGTGGAGTTGCCCCTGCGGGAGATCTTTGCGGCGCCGACCGTGGCTCAGCTGGCGCAAACGATTCGGCAGGCGACGCATGGGTGCTGGACTCCCCCGATCCAGCCTGTCGGGCGAGATCGGGACCTGCCGCTGTCCTTCGCCCAGGAACGCCTTTGGTTTCTGGACCAGCTGGTTCCCGGTCGCGCCTTCTACAACATGCCCGCCGCCGTTCGCGCCAAAGGCACCCTCGATGTGGCCGTGCTGGAACGGAGCTTGAGCGAGGTCGTGCGGCGCCACGAGGCCCTGCGAACCACGTTCGCGACCACGGAGGGACGTCCGCTCCAGGTTGTCGCATCCGTTTTACGTATGGACCTGCCTGTCGTTGATCTCCGCCCGCTTGCCGGCGCGCAGCGAGAGGCGGAGGTCCGGCGTCTGGCGGGCGAGGAAGCCCGCCGCCCCTTCGACCTTGGCCTGGGGCCGCTCGTGCGGGTCGCGTTACTCCGACTCGACGACGAGGAGCACGTGCTCCTGCTGACCCTGCATCACATCGTCGCGGACGGGTGGTCGGTCGGCGTCTTCGTCCGGGAGCTGGCCGCGCTGTACGCCGCGTTCGTGGCTGGGGCCCCGTCCCCGCTGCCGGAGCTGCCGATCCAGTACGCGGACTTCGCGCACTGGCAGCGCCAGTGCTTCGCGGGGGAGGTGCTCGAGCAGCAGCTGTCCTACTGGAGGACGCAGCTTGCCGGGCTGCCCACGCTTGACCTCCCCGCGGACCGGCCGCGCCCCGCCGTGCAGACGTTTCGAGGGGCGACCGAAGCCTTCACCCTTCCCGGCCCGCTGTCGGAAGCGCTCCTGGCTCTCGGCCGCCGGGAGGAAGTGACCCCGTTCATGACGCTCCTGGCGGCCTTCCAGACGCTGCTGTCCCGTTACGCGGGTCAGGACGACATCGTGGTGGGCTCGCCGATCGCCAATCGGAACCGGGTCGAAACGGAGGGGCTGATCGGTTTCTTCGTCAACAACCTGGTGCTGCGGACGGACCTGTCGGGCGCTCCCGGGTTTCGCGACCTGCTGCGCCGGGTGCGGGAGGTGTGCCTGGGCGCCTATGCCCATCAGGACCTGCCCTTCGAGAAGCTGGTGCAGGAGCTGCATCCCACGCGCGACCTGGGGCGGGAGCCGCTGTTCCAGGTGGTGTTTGGGCTCGAGCAGACGCCCGTGGAGACGGTCCGTATCCCCGGCAATCTGGTCCTCACCCCTCTCCCAGCGGGTACGGAAACGGCGAAGTACGACCTAACGTTCTTCATGGGGCAGGGGGTGGACGGCCTGTCCGGACTCATCGAGTACAACACCGACCTGTTCGAGCCGGACACCATCCACCGGATGCGGGATCATTTCCGAACCCTGCTCGAGGGAATCGTCGCCGCCCCGGACCAGCCGATCACCACGTTGCCGCTCGTGACGGAAGCCGAGCGGCGCGCGGCGCTGGCCGAATGGAGCGACACGCAGGACTTCGGACACGCCGGCTGTTTGCACGAGCGGTTCGAAGCTCACGCGGCGGCGACACCGGACGCGGTGGCGGTGGTGATCGAGGGCAAGCAGCTGACGTACAGCGCGCTGAACCGGCGGGCCAACCAGCTGGCTCACGACCTGCGGGCGCAGGGCGTCGGGCCGGAAACACGGATCGGAGTTTGTCTGGAGCGCTCGCTGGAGATGGTCATCGGTATCCTGGGCATCCTCAAGGCGGGAGGAGCCTATGTCCCGATGGAACCCACCTCTCCCGACGACCGACTACGATTCGTGCTCGGGGACAGCCAGGTTGCCGTCCTGCT
>QJVU01000109.1 GCA_003235605.1 Planctomycetota bacterium
GGCGCTACCGGAGCTCCTGAAGGTTGCCGCGGCTGGCTGCCTCGACTACTCTCCGCCCGGTCAGGGCAGCAGGCTTCATGCACATTCAAGACATCTTCGCGAAGCACCCGACGACGTTCTCGTTCGAGTTCTTTCCCCCGAAGACCGAGGCCGCTTCCGAAGCCCTGTACGAGACCATCGCCCAGCTGCAGGCGCTGAAGCCCTCGTTCGTGTCCGTGACCTATGGTGCCGGTGGCTCGACCCGCGAGCTGACCCATGACCTGGTGATCCGGATCAGGACTTCGACCACGATCACGACCGTCCCCCACCTGACCTGCGTTTGCCACCAGGAGGCCGAGATCTGGGAGATCCTGGAGCGTTATGCCAAGGCGGGGGTCGAGAACATCCTGGCGCTGGGCGGCGATGCGCCCCGGGACGTGGCATCCTGGGATCGATCCCAGGATGCGTTCCAGCATGCCGACGACCTCGTGCGCTTCATCAAGAAGTTCAACGAGAGCGGTGGGCATCCCGACAAGCGCGGATTCGGCATCGGCGTGGCGGGCTTTCCCGAGGGTCATCCCGCCACACCCAACCGGCTCCAAGAGCTGGACTACCTGAAGCGGAAGGTGGACTGTGGTGCCGACTACGTTTGCACGCAGCTGTTCTTCGACAACCGGGACTTCTACGACTTCCGGGAGCGCTGTGAGCTGGCCGGGATCAAGGTGCCGGTGATCGCCGGCGTCATGCCGATCTCAACCCTGGCTGGTATGAAGCGCATGGCGGACCTCGCAGCCGGGGCCCGGTTCCCGGCGGCGCTGCTGCGTGCGGTGGATCGCTGCGGCGAAGACGCCAAGGCCGTGCAGAGGGTGGGAGTGCACTGGGCCACGGAGCAGTGCCGCGACCTGCTGGACAACAGGGTGCGTGGCATCCACTTCTACACCCTGAACAAATCGCAGGCGACAAGGCAGATCTACGAGACCCTGGGCCTGCGCTCGGGAGCGGACGCCTGAGGTCAGAGCAAACGGGCTGGGCGCGCCCCGCGCGCTCAGCCAAGACCAAAGAACTCGGTAGCCGACCTGGTGGTGTCCGCCGCCACCTCTGCCGGGTCCTTTCCCAGGCACCGGGCCACGGTCTCGAGAACGTAGGTAAGGAACGCCGGCTCGTTGCGATGCCTCTTGGGCTTGGGCCGGATCGTGCGCGGCACCAGGTAAGGGCTGTCGGTCTCCAGCATCAGGCGGTTGGCGGGAATCCTCCCTACCAGCTCATGCAGGTGGGTTCCCCGCCGCTCATCGCAGATCCAGCCGGTGATCCCGATGTAGAAGCCCCTGGAAAGATAGGCATCCAGCGCCTCTGCCTGCCCTGTGAAACAGTGGACGCAGACCTTCCGGAGGCCATCCCGGTGGCGGTCCAGGATCTCGACCAGGGTGTCGGCAGCATCCCGTTCGTGGAGGAACAGGGGCATCTGCAGGTCGGCGGCCAGCTTCACGTGCTCTTCGAAGCAGCGCTGCTGGTCTGCCCGCGGCGAGAAATCACGGTTGAAGTCCAGGCCGCACTCGCCGATGGCCCGGACCGCAGAGAGAGCTGCCAGCTCCCTGATCCTGTCCAGGGTGGACCGATCACAGTCCTTGGCGTTGTGGGGATGGATTCCGGCGGTGGAACAGAGGATCTCCGGCCGAGCCGCCGCCATTTCCGCCGCCCGCGCGCTCTCCTGAAGGCTGGTGCCCGTGATCACCATGCGGGTGACACCGGCTGCCTGAGCGCGTTGCAGGACCTGCTCCAGGTCCGCGCGAAACGCCTTGTTGGTGAGATTGGCGCCTATGTCGACGAGCGCGGGTGGCGTCAAGCCTGGGTACCCCTGGCCTCGTCCTTGCGGAGATCCAGGGCCAACGAGTTGATGCAGTAGCGCTGTCCCGTCGGTGCCGGCCCATCCTCGAAGACGTGTCCCAGGTGGGCATCACAGCGGGCGCAGCGCACCTCGGTCCGCACCCTTCCATGGCTGGTGTCCGGGTGCAGGGTGACCCGGTCCTTGGCCAGGGGCGTGAAGAAGCTGGGCCAGCCGGTTCCCGAGTCGAACTTGTGGTCGGATCGGAACAGCTCGGCGCCGCAGCAGACACAGGCATATGTTCCGTCATCCTTGCAGTCGTAGTACTGGCCGCTGAAGGCCGGCTCGGTCCCGGCTTTCCGGGTGACGTGGTACTGCTCGGCGGTCAGCTTTCGGCGCCACTCCCCATCGGGAAGGTCGATCTTGTCGGTCATGCGTCGCTACCTGCGGCGGTACGGCGGGCTGGGTTGCTCGTCCGCGGGTTCCTGGGCCCCCTCGATGACCTCCTCTACGTCGAACTTGTAGTGCAGGTCACCAAAACTGGCCCGCAGGCTTGCGCGGACGCCCGCCTTGCCACGGTTGTCGGTACTGCCCATGCGCGGTGTGGCCCAACCGTGGTTGACGGCGTAGAGGGTCAGGTGCTCTTCGTCGTCGGCCTTGAATGTCGACGTCGGCAGGGGGATGGTGGCCGGAGTGCCGGCCTTCTTGAGCTTGGCCTCTATGGCTTTGACCGCGTCACGGGCCTTCGCCACCGCCTCTTCGTTCCCGCCCCGTTGCGCGCGCATGACCTGCCACTTGGCCTGCGTCAGCTCGCCGTTCTCCAGCCCCAGGCTCCAGGTCTTGCCGTCCCCTTTCAGGTAGGCATTGAGCTTGTACCGTCCAGCGGGGACCTGTGTATCGCCTACCTTCAGGGGGACGTCGGTCTTGAGCTGCGCGAAGCCAAGGTGCCACGCGAACCCGGGCTTGAGGTCCTTCAGGCGTTCCGGGTTGTAGGTCAGCGTGATGTAGGTCACCGTGATGTCCCCTTTGACGCCTCCGATCTTGATGGCACGGGGGTGATGGGGATGCCGTGGTGTCGGGTGCGGGAGGGGGTTGGGTGCGGAACCGGGCGCGACGGCGAGCAGCGCCCACGTCATGAGAAGGGGAGTGACGTGCTGCATGGCTGGGGGGCTCCTTGGAGAAGGGGGGAAAGGAAGTCGGGAATGCTAGCCGTTCGGGCCAGAGGCGTCAGCTTGTGGCGGCCGCGAAGTCACCCGGGAAGAGCGCCATGGCGCTGGTGACCGGCGCCGCTGCCATCTCGATCAGGGAGCAGAGCCCCTTGCCGCGGGCAAAGCCGGTCACCTTTCTGGCCTTGGCTTCGTAGCCCGGTCCCTTGCCGGCCCTGACACCTTGGAGGATGCTCACGAGCTGGCTGGTCTCCATCTGGCAGGGGGGGCACTGGCCGCACTGCTCGTCCTTGAAGAACTGGGCGATCTCCAGGACCCGGGCAATCACGTCGTCGCCTTCCTCGATGAAGGAGACACCACCGCAACCGGGCGAGGTGCCGAGTTTCTTCATGGTGACGTGGTCGATGGAAGTGTCGAGGTGTCGGCCATCCAGGAAGGCGCAGGACAGGGCGGGGAGGATTGCGCGGATGTGCCTGCCGCTCGTTGGCCCGCCGCCACAGCCGTAGATGAGGTCTCGCCAGGTAGAGCCATAGGGAAGCTCATGCACCCCCGGATGGTGGACCCGGTTGTTGAGGGTGAAGAGCATCGTTCCGGTGCTCTCACCCACGCCAATGCTCCGGTACCAGTCGGCACCGTTCTTCAAGATGGCCGGCACATGGGCCAGCGTTTCCACGTTGTTGACGGTCGTTGGCTGGCCACGGATGCCGGATTGCCCGGGGTAGGGCGGCTTCTTCCTTGGCTTTCCCTCCCCGCCCTCGATGGAGTCGATGGCGGCGGTCTCTTCGCCGGCCACGTACGTCGTGGGGGCTTCGTGGATCCGGATGTCGAAGGTGTTGCCCAGGAAACTCGCCTCACGTGCTTCCCCGATGGCGGCCTTGGCCGCCGCGATTGGCCCCACCATGTCCTCGATCAGGTAGAGCCACCCCTGGCTGGCGCCGGTGGCGTGCCCACAGATGAGCATCCCCTCCAACACCTTGTGAGGGTAGAACTCGACCAGGAACTTGTCCTTGTCGCTGCCCGGCTCGTGCTCGCCACCGTTGGCGAGAACGTGCTTTGGTTCGGCCGGCGTCTCGCGGGCCAGGTTCCACTTGGTCCAGACGGGAAACGCCGCCCCCCCCCGTCCTCGCAGGCCTGCCCGCTCGATCTCGGCGATCACGGCGGCGGGCGCCGTGTCCCTGAGCACCCGCTCGAGGACTTCGTAGCCGCCCTCCTCCCTGTAGGCGGCGAGGTCCTGGGTCGGCGAGCCCTTGGGACGGGTCAGCAGAATCTGCGTCTGGGTCTGGGACATCGAGCGCGAGGCTACGCTACCGGCTCAGTAGGGTGAGTCGAGCATCTCCCAGACGAACTCCTCTACGTCGGGCTTGACGGCCCCCGTCAGGCGTTTCACAGGCTCACCGCCTTCGGTGAAGTGACGGATGATCTCGGGCAGATCGGTTTCTGTGACGTGGCTGTAGAAGACCTTGTCCGGGAAGACCGCGATGTTGATGCCGCACTCGCAGCCGCCGAAGCACGGGTAGCGACGGACGCGGATCTTCTCCTCCTCCGGATCCCATGCCTCGCACTTCTCCCGGAGTTGGTCGTGGATTTCGCCAGAACCCTTCTCAGAACAGTCGCCACCCTCGCAGACATAGACGAGTCGTGTCATGGTCTCAGGACGCTGCTAGTGGAACTTGACGTACTCGAAGTCCCAGGGCTTGTCGTCCACGCCGCGGGCCGGCGGGGCAATCCAGTTGGCGATCTTGCCCAGCTCCCGCACCGGCTTCATGAGCGAGGTGACGTAGTCCTTGTCCTCCTGGGTGGGGAGCCATTCGCTCTTGCGGCGGCGCCACTCTTCGCTGGAGATCGGTTCGCCCTCCGGGGTGAAGCAGGTCTCCGAATAGACACCCTGGTGGCGGTTGAACCTGCTGCTGGGGAGCTTCACTCGGAAGTCCACGCCCAGTCGCTCGAGGTCCCGGTTCCAGCGCATGGCGATGCGCTTGCAATCCTGGCGATAGTCGTCGAGCAGGAGGGCGTTCATGGCGCGGCGCAGGGGGATGTCCTTGGCGATCATCTTGCCCTCGTGATCCGGGTCTGGGACGTCCAGGTGGTACATCTGGTCCAGGGCGCTGTGGTCCTTGTAGCGGTCGGACTCCAGGTAGCGGCCCTTCAGGCCAGCGCTGAAGTAGTCGGCAGCGTTGGTCGAGTCCTCGCCGCCGAAGAGGTCCATGCTGCGGGACATCCAGAAGTTGATGTAGCGCTGGATGATCTCGAAGGGGATGGCCCCGACGGCGCGGGGGTCCTTGCCTTCCTTCGTGAGCTCCGCGGTGCGGTGGATGACTCGGCCGACGCCGTTCTCACCGGTCTGCATGTGGTAGGCCTCCTCGGTGAGCATGAACTGGGTGGTGCGGGCCAGGGGGTCGAACCCGCTCTCTGCCAAGGCCGCCAGCTGGTACTTGCCGTCCCGGTCGGTGAAGGTCGTGAAGCAGAAGAAGTCCAGCCAGGAGTCGATGGGCTCGTTGAATGCCTCCAGGATCCGAGGGCTGTCAGGGTTGCCGGAACGGCGCTCCAACAAGGCCTCGGCCTCTTCGCGGCCATCGGCACCGAAATACGTATGCAGCAGATAGACCATTGCCCAGAGGTGACGCCCCTCCTCGACGTTCACCTGGAACAGGCTGCGCATGTCGTAGATGGAGGGGGCAGTGTGGGCCAGCATGCGCTGCTGCTCCACGGAGGCGGGCTCGGTATCGCCCTGGGTGACGATCAGGCGCCGTAGCCGGGTGCGGAATTCGCCTGGCACCTCGTCCATGAGCGGCTTGCCCATGTTGTCGCCGAAGTGGATGGTCTGATCACCGTGGGGCTCGGCCAGGAAGATCCCCCAGCGGTAGTCCGGCATCTTCACGTAGTCGAAGTGTGCCCAGCCGCCCTTGCCGACGCCCACCGCGGTGCGCAGGTAGATCTTGTCCTTGTTGAAGTCGCTGGGGCCCATCTCGTTCCACCAGTCGATGAAGGCCGGCTGCCATTTCTCGAGCGCCTTGCAGAGACGCTTGTTCTCCTTGAGGTGGACGTTGTTGGGGATCTTGGCGTCGAGATCGACGGTGCTCATGTTCTTCTCCAGTCGAAGCGGGCTGGCTCGGGTTGGCCGTAGCGGGTCAGGGCGCCCTCCTCGCCGGTGGCATTGGGTCTTGTGAAGATCCAGTTCTGCCAGGCGCTGAGGCGTCCGAAGATCTTGGAGTCGCAGGTCTCGGCGCCGCCGAAGCGCAGCGACGCCTCCATGCCGGTGAGAGCATCCGGAGAGAGGGAGGCCCGCTCCTCGATGGCGATGCGCACGTCGTCCTCCCAGTCCAGATCGTCGATGAGCGCTGTGACGAGGCCCAACTCGTCCGCTTCCTCGGCGGGGACCCGCGGCTGTTCGGTGGCGAGCTTGGTGGCTCGTGAGGGGTCCTTGAGGAACCGGCTTTGCAGGCGGGTAAGACCATTGGACATGGGCAGGAGGCCGTTCGAGAGCGGGCCGACGGCGACCTCCACCGGGCTCTCGGGATCGTCCAGCACGTAGAAGCGATCCCCTGCCAGGGCGAGCTCCAGAAAGGCCCCGGCGAAGCAGCTGTCCCGCTCGGCGAGGGCGAACAGGCTGCGTGCGCTCAGCTCGTAGCGGCGCAGGACCCGGGCAATCTGCAGGATGATCTCGTTGGTCAGCCAGTGGTCCTTGTGTTCGGCGAGGTTCCTCTCCACCGCGAGAAGGGTCTCGATGCCGGAGCTGCCACCGACGGTCTTGAGCAGGATCAGCCCGTTCCGTTCGTGCTCGAAGCGAAGGTGGAGCAGTGCGTCGTCCAGTTCCCGAAAACACCGTATGGCCCAGGCACGATCGCCAACCTCGAAGTACTCGTCGGGGTTCCGGGGTTGGCTGCCCTTCGGGGGCTCGAGCACCAGGGTCGCAAGGCGCGTGTCCTGGTCCACGGTCAGGGTGACGTGTTCGTAGGCGTAGCGGGTCTTGTTCTCCTCCTCCGAGACCTTGGCGTGGATCGGACCGAGCGTCATGCCACGGGAGGTGTCGCCCTGCTTGTCCGGAAGGGACTGTGCCAGCTCCTGGCCCCGGGCGGCGACCCTGTCTTGGAACTTGCTCTTGGGGAAGGTGTCATCGATCAGATCCCACTTCTTGGCACGTCTTCCCTTCACGCCCTCGGCGAGGGTGGAGAACATGTCTGCGTAGTCGCGCCGGACCTTGCGCTTGTCCACGAGGCGGGTGAGACCACCGGTTCCTGGGAGCACGCCGAGCAGCGACACCTCGGGAAGAGAGACGGCGCTGTTGCCGTCATCGACGAGGTAGATCTCGTCGCAGGCCAGCGCCAGCTCGTAGCCGCCGCCGGCGCAGGTGCCGTTCAGGGCAGCGACGAACTGGATGCCCGAGTGCTGGCTGGCATCCTCGATGGAGCAGCGGGTCTCGTTGGTGAACTTGCAGAAGTTGACCTTGAAGGGGTGGCCGGAGGAGCCAAGCATGCCGATGTTGGCGCCGGCACAGAACACCCGTTCCACACCACTGCTGATCTGGACGACCTTGACCTCAGGGTGCTCGAAGCGGATGCGCTGGATCGCGTCCTGGAGCTCGATGTCCACGGCAAGGTCGTAGGAGTTGAGCTTCAACTCGTAGCCCGGGCGCAGGGGGTGCTCAGGGTCGACGTTCAGGTCGAGGCGGGCGACCGGGCCGTCGAAGGTGAGGGACCAGTGCTTGTAGCGGTCGGGTTGGGCGTTGAAGTCGATCATCGGGAGACGGGGCCGGGGGGTCTGGCGGGGGGCCTTCTATAGCTTCGACCAGGGGCGCAGACAAGCATGATAGATCATGCTCACCCTTGATGTCGGGGGGAATAGTGCATAATAGTGCAGGATCATGGTCTCAGAAAGCCCGATGCTCGAGAGCTTGGCCGCCAACATCCGCGGCCTCCGCAAGGACCGCCGCTGGTCCAGGCGGGAGCTGGCCAGCCGGGCACAGGTCTCGGAGCGGTTCCTTGCCGAGATCGAGGGCGCAAGGGCCAACCCCTCGGTGTTGAAGATCGCGCAGCTGGCGCGGGCCCTGGGCACGACGCCCGATGTCCTGGTCCGCCAGCGGCCGGCAGCCGGCGGCAACCGCCGGGTGGTGGCGCTCTTGGGGCTGCGAGGGGCCGGCAAGAGCACGGTGGGCAAGCAGTTGGCGGCTGCCATGGGCCTGCCCTTCGTCGAGCTGGACCAGCGCATCGAGGCGAGCGAGGGTCTGAAGCTGGAGGAGATGTTCGAACTGCATGGTGAGGCCTACTACCGCCAGGCGGAGCGCCGGGAGTTGGAGCGATTGCTGGCCAGCGGCGACCCCATGGTTCTGGCAGTGGGCGGCGGGCTGGTGACGGAGCGGGAGACCTTCGATCTTCTGAAGACCCGGGCCCATACGGTGTGGCTCCAGGCGGCGCCCGAAGATCACTGGACCCGGGTGGTTGCCCAGGGGGATACCCGCCCGATGGCAGATGACGACCAGGCGTTCGTACACCTCTGCGCGATCCTGGCGGAGCGGGAGAAGCTCTACCAGGAAGCGGAGATCACGGTCAACACGTCGGAGCACGACGTGGAGGAGACCTGTGGCACGCTGGGGCTGCGATTCCGGTTCCTGGCGGCGGGGTAGATGCCGGCCCTATCGTCCGGGAGAGCTGCTCTTGGGCAGCTTGTCCTTGATCTCTTCGTACTTCTTGACGCCCTCCGGGAGCACGATTCGGTACTCACCACCGTTCTCTGCGGCAAGCTTGTGCATGAAGTCGTGGTCGATGTCCTTGGTTCCAAAGGCGATGGTGTGGATCTGCACGCGCTTCAGCGCGTTCCACTTTCGCGCTCCTTCCACGATCTTCTCCGGGTCGTCGTCCCCGACCCCTTGCAATGTCGGTTTGCCATCCGTCATCAAGAAGATCTGTTCGAACTGGACGTCGTAAGCTGAGTCGAAGGAACCTCGCCCGGCGAAGGTGAAGGCCATCTTCACCGCGTCATAGATGTTGGTCGAAGAGTAGGCTGGCAGGCCTTCCAGCCATTTCTGAGCGGCCTTGATGTTCTCCGGCGTTGCCGGAACCATCTTCTTCTTGAAGGCCGTGGCGGCGTGGTTGTACCAGATGATGTTGAAGGTCTTGTTGCTGCTCAGTTGTTCGAGAGCCTGGCTCAACTCGCGCTTGTTGGCTTCGCCACGGCTGTTCTTCTTGTCTTTTGCCGGTACTGGAGTCGGGGTTTCGGGGTTCTGGGGATTCGGAGTCCACTCAGGGTTGTCCTTGTCCAGGATCATGGAGCCAGAGCAATCGATGATGTAGATGATGCTCTTGCCGTCCTGCGGGATGCCGTAGTAGTAGTTCTTCTTGTTGTACTCGTCGTGGGCGCTGGGTGTGCCGTTGCCAAGCGGGACCTTGCCCGCGGCATAGTCTGCCCCCTTGTCGGCGAACCATCGCTGCCATGCAGCGGCGTTGGTGCCATGTTTCTCGCCGGTCAGGATCTCGAGAACCGCAGCGATGCGCTTGCGCGTCAGGCCGTCCTCCCGAGCTACCAACTGAACCAACGGCCCGATCGATTCGGGAGCTTTCATGTGCTGCAGCGCGAGCGCGGCCTGCTCGCGCACGCCTGCGTCCTCGTTGTGCAACAGCTCGATCAACTTCGGTGTGGCGGCCTTGGCCTGCTCCTTCAGCATCCCCAGACCGAAGATGAGCGCGGCGATCTCGTCGGGTTTCCTGGCTTGGTCCAGGGCCGTGATCATCGCTGGGACCATCTGCGCCCCTTGATTGGCCGCCGCGCGGATGGCTTCGACCTTCAGGGTGAGCCCGTGCTTCTGACTGCCGACGAGGTTCTCCAACAGCCAGGTCAGACCGGACGTGTCGGTCATGCTGCCGACGACCACCCGCAGGTGATCCTGCAGTGCTGTCAGGTCTGTGATATTCCGCTGGAGCTGGCTTGGTTGTCGACTGATCGTGAGGAAGTGCTGCTGAGCTGCCAGGACATTCGCGGGGTACTTCTTGGTGGGAATGACGCCTTCGCCGCCGGTCATCTTCAGGAG
>QJVU01000693.1 GCA_003235605.1 Planctomycetota bacterium
CGACCGCGCCCACAGCGCCAGCCAGACCAAGACCGCGTTCCTCACGTTCCGGGCGGCAGGCTTCTCGAACATCAGCCTCGACCTGATGTTCGGCATACTCGCGCAGAGCCTGCTCGAGTGGAACCAGGACCTCGAGACCGCCCTCGCCTTGGGGCCCGACCATCTGTCCTGCTACAACCTGACCTTCGAGCCCGGCACCCGGCTGCACCGGGACCTGCTCCGGGGAGCGATCCGACCGAACAGCGAGGAGAGCGACCGGGAGATGTTCCTCCATACCCGGGCGGTCCTCGCCTCTGCCGGTTTCGCTCCCTACGAGATCAGCAACTTCGCCGGACGCGGGGGTCCTTGCCGGCACAACGATCACTACTGGCTGCAGGGGGACTATGTGGGTATCGGCCCCGGGGCCGCTGAGCACCGCCAGGGGGTGCGGTCCGAGAACTTGAAGCCAGTCCACGCCTGGGCCGAGGCGCTGCGCCGTGGCCACCGCCCTACCGCCACGGCGGAGACCCTGACCGTCAGCCAGCGGGCGGCGGAGGCAATCTGGCTCGGCCTTCGGCGTACCGAAGGGGTGTCCACAGCCGCCATCTCCCACCGCCTGCAGATGGATGTAGCCAGCCGGTTCCTGGAGCCGATCAACAGACTGGTAGCCGAAGAGCTCCTGCGCCGTCAGGGTTCTCAGCTTTCCCTCACCGACCGAGGTCTTCTGTTCGCCAACACCGTGGGCGAAACGTTTCTATGCTACTCCCCATGACGAAGCCCCGTCTCCTGGCGCTGATGTTCTTGGCCAGCGCCCTGGCGTTGCAGTCCTGCTTCATCGCTCGCCACAGCACCAACGAGCCCATCGATCGCAGCCAGGTGGCAAGGCTCACACCAGGCAAATCCACCGCCAAGGAATGTGTGCAGGTCATGGGTGCACCCGCGGAGGTGGTCCAGTTGGGCAAGCGCTTTGCCTACCGCTACGACCATACGATCGAGAAAGGGGCAGGTACCTTCCTGGTGCTCGTGGCGCTCTTCAACGAGGACGCCAGGCAGGACCGTGTGTGGTTGTTCTTCGATGAGAACGGTGTCCTCTCCCACATGGGTTCGACCTTCGCCTCGACACGAACAGAGTACTCGATGCCGTGGGAGGACATCCACGAAAGCAACCACCAGGACGAGGCAGAGAACGGCAAGTGAGCAGGCTGCTGCCAGCGTGGCTGCTAGCGCTGGTCATGACCGGCTGCGTCCGTCTCCACTACTTCCGGATCAGCCACTTCGAGCCAACTCCGGAGCCGGTTCTCGAGCAACTCGAGAACAGCCATGCGGAGCTGCAGGAGTGTCTGGACGCTCTTGGTGCTCCGTTGATCGTGGGGGAGCTTCCGGACGGCATCGCCGTGGCCTACGGCTGGGAGGACCGTGGCCAGTGGGGCATCGACGTGAGCTATGCCTTCGAGCGCTTCCTGAGCATCCGCTTCAACTACGACTCGATCGCCGAGTCACTTCGTGGTGTGTTGTTGATGTTCGGCGAAGACCTGCGGCTCAAGGCCATCCGCCGTGGTCTCTTGGGAGACCTGACAAAGCAGCTCAGACGCCGACCTGCCAGCCCGGAGGATTAGGATGACCGAGATGGTCACAGGGCCGTGAGCTCGTTCACCATGTCCTGGAGCGCGGCCTTGGCGTCAGCGAACAACATCAGCGTGTTGTCCTTGTCGAACAGCGGGTTCTTGATGCCCGCATAGCCGGGGCTGAGGCTGCGCTTGACGACGACCACGGTGTGGGCTTCGTCCACGTCCAGGATCGGCATCCCGTAGATCGGGCTGGTCTTGTCCTCGCGGGCGGCAGGGTTCACCACGTCGTTGGCGCCCAAGATGATCACCACGTCGGTGTTCTTGAAATCACCGTTGATCTTCTCCAGCTCGTAGAGGTGATCGTAGGGCACGTCGGCCTCGGCCAGCAGGACGTTCATGTGTCCTGGCATGCGGCCCGCCACGGGATGGATGGCATAACGCACCGTGACACCCCGTTTCTCGAGGAGCTCCTGGAGCTCCCGGGTGGTGTGCTGGGCCTGGGCCACCGCCAGGCCATAGCCGGGCACGATGATCACGGAGGTTGCGGCGTCCAGCAGCATCGCCACTTCTTCCCCGGAGGTTTCCTTGATGTTGCGGTAGTCCCGCGCGTCCTCGGCCAGGGCATCATCACCGATGCCTCCCAAGAGGACGTTCCCAAGGGAACGGTTCATCGCCTTGCACATGATGCGGGTGAGGATCAGGCCCGAGGCCCCGACCAGGGCGCCGGCCACAACCAGCATCAGGTTGCCGACGACGAAGCCGCTGGAGGCCGCGGCCAGCCCCGAGTAGGAGTTGAGCAGGGCGACCACCACCGGCATGTCGGCACCGCCTATGGGCACCACCAGGAACACGCCCAGGACTCCTGCCACCACCGTCAGGAGCAGACCTGCAAAGAACAGGGCCGAGGCTCCTTCCGCTCCCATCACCAGCCAGAAGGCCAGGAGAATGATGACCACCCCCAGGATGGCGTGGAAGTAGTGGCGCAGAACGCCAGAGAGGGGGTGGACGAGCTTCTTGCCCGAGAGCTTCAGATAGGCGACGAGACTGCCGGTGAGGGTGGCGGATCCGATCAGGACACTGATCGGGACGGTGGCTATCGTGCCCACCTGGTAGGAGCTCTCGCTCAACGCCGTGCCTGAAGCCCACTGCGCAGTGCCGTAGTTCACGGCCATGAAGCCCAGGGCCACCAGCGCCGAAGCCGCACCACCCATGCCGTTGAAGAAGGCGACCAGCTCCGGCATCTGGGTCATCTGTACGCGGATGGACAGATAGGCGCCGATGACAGCGCCCGCCAGCAGGCCGATCCACAGCACCCACCACTGCAGGCCACCGGACTGGATCGCCTCGAGGATGACGGTCACGGTGGCAATGAGCATGCCCACTGCAGCCAGCTGGTTTCCGGACCGAGCCGTCTTGACGCCACCGAGCCGCTTCATGCCGAAGATGAACAGGCAGGCGGCCAGCAGATACGGGTAGGGAAACAGCTCGTGCACGGCTAGGCCTGGGGTTGCTCCCGGGGTTTCTTCTTCTTGGT
>QJVU01000307.1 GCA_003235605.1 Planctomycetota bacterium
GGCTTCTTCAGGCTGCTGCACCTGTTCATGACGAGTCGGGGCTTCAAGCAGCAGACCGAGGTCGAAGCCAGCGCCTCGGTGAGCAGTCGGGTGCAGCGTTGGGTCCACACGGAGATCCCGAACATCGCCGTGGACTGCTTCATGGGACCGTTCGCCAAGCAGATCGAGCTCGTCGAGCTGTATCGCACCGGTCACTGGGGCATGTTCCCCCACTTCGCAGAGGGTTGGGGTCTCCCGCTGCACGAGAGCATGGCCTGCGGCCTGCCTCCCATCACGCAGTTCTACTCCGGTCCCACCCAGTACCTGAAGGAGGGATCCTTCCTGGGTGTGCCCGGCCAGATGGTGCAGGCCAAGGACAATGCGGCGTTCGCCGACGGTCAAGCCGGCATGTGGAGCCAGGTCAACACCGCGGCTCTCGCGAAGACCATCCTCGCTGCGGTGCACATGACACCCGACGATCGCGAGAAGATGTCTGGCCTCGCCTCCGAGGCGGCTCTCCAATACACATGGAACAATGCCGCAGACACCTCGATCAAGGTCCTACAGGAGATGGCTTTGCTATGACCCAGGAACGACGCTACGACTCGCTCACCGTGCGGGTCGAAGTTCCTGGCGGGGATCAGCCGATCGTCTACAAGCTGGGCCCAGCATCCATGAAGGTGCACGTCATCAACTCCCTGACCGAGGGCGGTCAGGTCGAGCGAGCAGACCCTGCCTTGGAACTGGGCGGGGTGATCCTCGACGTCAAGAAGGAAGAGCCGAAGCCTGCGATGGCCGTAGGCCCCGCGAACTCCATGTACGACGTCCAGCAGCGCTGGCATGACTGCACAGGCTGCGAGCTCTGCGAGAAGCGCAGGCAGGTCGTCTTCGGATCTGGCAACGACGTCGACCCGAAGATTCTGATCATCGGAGAAGCCCCGGGCAAGGACGAGGACGTCCAGGGCATCCCGTTCATCGGCCCGACGGGACAGTACCTCCGTCGCACGCTCGCTCGAGTCGGGATCAACCCCGACCAGGACTGCTACATCACCAACTCTGTCGTGTGCTTCCCCACCCCTGATGGAGAACGGATCGGCAAGGCCACGGCCTCGCAGCTGCTCGCCTGCAGACCACGCCTAAATGAACAGTTCGAGTTCCTAGCTCGCGCCGGAAGCCTCCGAGCCATTCTCCTGGTGGGGAAGTACGCGTACATCCAGTTCTTCAAGCGAGCCGAGATGGAAGCCGGCCAGTACGACGACCCGAAGGCGATGAATGCGCTGAAGCTCGGGGCCGTGCTCGGCTGGTACCCCAACTCACTCCCTTGGGGACCCATCAAGGTCATGACCGTCTACCATCCGAGCTACCTGCAGCGACAGAAAGCTACGGAAGCGTCCCCTCTCTTCGTAGACTGGAAGCGGGACCTGGAGGCGCTCAAGGACTGGGCACTCAACCAGAACTACTGGGATCCCAGGCCCCTCAAGTGAACCCCGGAGAAGGAGACCCTCCATGGCAGCCAAGAAGAAGGACCCCACGTTCGGGGTCGGCGTGATGATCTCGCCGGACACGGTGAAGATCGTGAAGACGCAGCTGGGCGACGCCGCAGCCTGCGACAAGTACATCGACGAGAACTACGAGGCCCTCCAGCAGCAGCTCGGCGGCGAGGTCTTCGTGATCATGGACCTGAAGAAGTACCGCAAGGCCACGATCGAGCGGAAGGTCACCCTGACCGACGCCGACGCGATCAGCGTGGACATCCTGGACGGCAGCGTGACCTCCGAGGCCATCGCCCCCGAGGTGGCGGCTCCCGTGCAGCAGGCTCCCGCTCCCCAGGCGGCGCCGACCCCCGCGGCGGCCGCTCCTGCGCCCCAGGCGGCTCCTCCTGCCGCTGCTCCGGCTCCGGTGGCCACTGCCCCGGCCAGCATGCCCCCGCCCGTCCAGACGCCCCAGGCGGCTCCTGTGGCAGCTCCGCCCGTGGCTGCCCCGGCACCCGCGTCGGCGCCGCGGGCGGCTCCTGCGCCCGCTGGTGGCCCTCCGCCGCCCGTTGTCGGCGGGATGCCCGCTCCCGCTCCGGCCGCGGCTCCGCCGACGGCTCCGCAGCCGGCTGCGGCTCCGCAGCCTGGCTCGACCAACCCGCGGCCGAGCGACGGTGCTCCCCCGCCTGCGGGTGGCAGCCCCGTCTCCCTCATGTAGGGAACCAACCCACACCACCCCGCGTCCCAGAGTGCTCCCCTTCGGGGGAGTCTCTGGGGCGTTCACGTTTTGTCAGGCATCTGCCTGAATGGAGGGACCGATGGTCAACAAGGACATCTTCAGCACCCGTGCACCCGCGAAGGCGGACACGACCAACGAGGCAGGTGGCCGCGCCTACTCGAAGAGCGCCGAGGCTGCGCTCGCAGGCGTGGCCTGCGTGGGCACGTTCAACGGCGCCTTCTACGCGACGCCGAAGGACCAGTTCGAGACCTTCCTCGAGCTCGTCCAGCAGTGCGACGACGAGTTCCTCGCGAAGGTCGCGATCTACGGGCGGCAGACGGGCTACATGAAGGACGTGCCGGCCGCGATCGTGGCGGTGCTGTTCGCCCGCCAGAGTCAGCACTTCGAGGTGGCGTTCGAGAACGTCATCGACAACGGCAAGATGCTCCGGAACTTCGTCCAGATGGTCCGCTCCGGCGCCCTGGGCCGGAAGAGCTTCGGCACCCGCGGCAAGCGGGCGATCCAGAACTGGCTGCTCAAGGCCCACACGCTGAAGATCATCCGCTCGAACGTCGGCAACGAGCCGAGCCTGCGGGACATCCTCCGCATGGTGCACGTCACCCCGACGGACAAGCAGCGTGCCGAACTGTTCAACTGGGTCGTGAACGGCAGCTTCGACTACGAGGCGGCCCCGGCCGAGCTGCGACAGCTCAAGGACTGGCTGAGCGGTGGCCAGGGCAACCCGCCGCCGGTTGACTGGCGCATCGCCGAGTTCCCGAACATGACCGAGGCGCACTGGCGCACGGTCGGTCGGTCGATGGGCTGGATGGCCCTGCGGATGAACCTCAACACCCTGAACCGCCACGGCGCGTTCAACGATGCGGCCTACGTCGGCGAGGTCGCGGCT
>QJVU01000151.1 GCA_003235605.1 Planctomycetota bacterium
AGGGGCAAGGATGCCAGCATCCTCGAGCGCTACAAGGAACCGGCCTGCAGCAATCCCGTCGTGCGGTTCATAGACGCCGCGGGCGCGGATGTGATCGAGCGGACGGGCGGTGTCTGGTCCCTGCACGGCATCGCGACCCGCATGGGCAAGGCGCTGGCGCACTCGCATGGCAGCAAGCGCGAGTGCGAGGTTGCGCCGTACTTGCAGCTACTTGCTGCCGAGAGCAGGAAGGCGGGAAAGAAGCGAGCCACCTTCGCCATGCATTGCTTCTGGGAAGGCGAGGGACACCTGGGGGCTTTGCCGGGCGTCACCGCCACTCGTGCGGGATGGCTGGACGGCAAGGAGGTTGTGGAGGTCTGGTACGACGAGGATCGGGTCAGCTACGAGGAACTGGTGCAGACCGCCAGGAAGCTGAAATGTGCCTCGACCGTGTTTGCCCACGGTGAGGGACAGCTCGAAGCTGCGAGGAAACTGGTCGGCAAGGATGCGGTGCTGACAGAGCGGTTTGCCAAGGATGCCAGGCGCAGCGACCGACTCTACCACCTGCGAAAGTCACCATGGAACGCCGTGCCGGCGATGCCCATTCAGAGGATGCGGATGAACTCGGCGCTGGCAAGAGGGCAGGACCCGCTCCGGTTCCTGTCTCCAAGACAGCAGGAGGTGGCGAGGCTGGTCCAGACGGCGGGCGCAACGAGGCTTGCGGGGACCGAGCCGCCGGATGATCCGTACGCGTTGGGAGACTACGAGGCAACGCTCCGCAAGCTGATTGCCGGAGCTCGGCCCAAGTGATGCCGCGCGCCGGCCGCGGCGGTCTGGAGCCCCGGCTTGGCAGAACGCTCTACTTGAACTGCTCGGGTGCGAACTTCCTCAGTTCCTTGTCCCTGAAAGCCAGATCCACGTCCGCGTTGGCGACACGCTCCGTCACCGCCTTCAGGCTCGCCATGTCCCCTGTGTACGGCACGAGGATGTGGCTGGCGCGGATACGGTCCTTGTCTGCCGTAGCACCCTTCTTGGCGCCACGGACGCGCAAGATGTGGAAGCCCTGCGTGCCGCGCACCACTCCGGATACCTCACCAAGCTTCATGGTGAAGAGCACCTGGGCGCAGAGCTTGTCAGGATACTGGCGCGTGACGTAGCCGAGATCGCCCCCCTTTGCTGCAGTTGCCTCGTCTTGGGAGTGTTCCTTTGCCAGGGCGTCGAAGCTGGTGCCTGCCTCGAGCTGGCTGCGGATCTTCTTGGTCGCCTCCAGTGCCTTGGCCACGTTCTCCTTGCCGGCGGCTTCCGCGGCCTTGGCCTTGACGAGGGTCAGGATCGTCTCGGCCTTGATGGCTGCGGCTGTCTGGGGCCGCGGGTAGCTGCGGAGATAGTTGTAGAGGGAATCGAACTCCTTCTGCGTGACCGGCAGGGAGTCCACGGTGAACACCACCTCTTCGTCCAGTTGTGCCTTCTCGGCATCGCCCAACAGGCGTGCATGTTTCGGCTTGGGCATCGCCGGACCGAGAGCCACCACGTTGTCGCCACGCACGTTCCGCCGCTTGAGGTGCTCCAACAGGCGGGGGACCAGACCACCACTGTTCTCGATGTTCGCCAGGCGCTGTTTCTCGGCCGTCACCTTGTCCAGTGTGACCCGCAGGCTTTCCAGGCGCTCTTGAGGCGTCATCTCCCGCGGCGGGGGAGCCTCCGTCGCCGCCTTCTCCGTGGGCTGGCTTGCTGGCTGTGCGGGCGGATGGCTGGCCTCTTTCACCACCGGCTTGCTCGCGGGGTCCTGGGCCCCCAGGCTGCTGCCGAGGCACAGGACCAGCCCGGTCGCCGCGAACGCGGAAGGAAGGTTGCTCAAGAAACGGGTGATCGAGGCTGGGCGGGCAACGCTCATGATCTGTCGGGTAAGGGTAGTCGTGGGAGGGTCAAAAAGTGGCCGAGATGAGACCTGCCCCACGGCTGTGGTGCAAGCCCCAGGTGGGTTCTCGCGGCTAGTGAGTGCCGTCGCGGCTCGTTTGGGACAGGTCGGCGGTTGGTTGTTTGGCAACATGGGCGGGGGCGGTGCTGGGTGGCTGGGCAGCCAGGCGTGCCTGAAGGAAGCGGTCCGCGCTGTTCAGGATCCGGCCGACCCCCAACGCCGCCGTGTAGTGCGACAGGGGCATGACCAGACGTTGTGGCCGCCCCAAGGACTCCCAGAGCAGGTCCTGATTGTGCATGGGCACCACCTCGTCCATGCTGGTGGCTACCAGGAAGACCTTGTCGCTGGCCACGTGGGGGCCGAACCGCAGCGGCTCGGTGAGCATCTCCAACTGGACCTCGCGCGCGAGCTGGGCGGGGCCGAGCCCGTCCTCCCGCTGCCGCCACTTTCGCCAGTTGACGATCCGTTCTTCCGTCGAGTGCTGAATGATGTCTGCCAGGTCGCCCCCGGCGAGGCAGAGGACGCCGGCGTCCAGGTCCGGCTCGAGGGCCATGAGCACGCTGCCGACCATGCCGCCCATGGAGACTCCGAAAACCGCTTGCTGCCGACCCAACAGCCCCGCTTGCTGGCGGCTCCAGGTCAGCACCATGCGGTTGTGCAAGAGCGTGCGGCGGAACAGCAGTTCCAAGTCCACGGCCCGCTGCCCGTGGGTCATCGCGCGGCCGGCTCGCTGCGTCCAGGCCACGGCGTAGCCGCGCTCGCTGAGCGCCCCCGCCAGGAACCACATCAGGTTCTTGCCGCCGGCCAGGATGGGCACGCACAGCACGAGGGGCGGCTTGCTGCCGTCTTCCCGCACAATTGCGGGGAGCATCAAGTGGAAGTCACAGCGTTCGCTGCCGCAGGTCAGGCTGCCGCGGAAGGTGCGCCCCTTCTGATCCACGGGGACGAGGTAGTCCTCGCGCACCGGTCCCGGAAGCGCGTAGCGAGCCTGGATCTCCTTGCCAAGGGGCAATGGGGCGCGGGTCGTCTTCGGCGCCGGGTGTGTGACGCAGGCTGCTGGCAGCACCAGAAGGGTCGAGAGGACGAGAACAGCCCCGAGCCCGTGGTGTCTCCGGATCCGGCCTGACAGGTCGAGCGACCGCCTGGGGCGCGATTCAAAACATGTGCTCAACATAGAATGCGATGGCTTGCGAGCGATCCTCCTCGGGTGGCGTCCCGAGATAGGTCTGTGGACCCGTCAACACCGTCATGTCGTTGCCGGCCGCCAGGTTGATGGTTGTCTGTGGGCTGACCTCGAACATCAGCGTGCCCAGCACCTTCACGTCTTGATCGCCGTAGGCGTAGCTGGATCTCAGCTTGAGCCGCAGTTGGTCGGTCAGGTTCTTGCTGTACTGCACCCTGGCGTTGTCCGGGCCGCTGCCGATCTTCCAGCCGCTGTGCAGGTAGTAGACCTCGATCGGATCTGCCGCATCGCTGCCTTTACCGAGATGCATCGAGAACCGGCCACGGTGGGTCTTGTTGTGCTGTTCCTGGTAGGCGCCGCTCAATGGAATGTGCACCGCCTTGAACTCGTCCAGCGCCTGCTCCACGTCGCTGACCAACGACAGCTCCTTGAGGGCACGGCGCGCTGGGCGGCGCAGCAGACGGGTACCGTAGCGCTTCATGCGCGGTAGTTGATCCTCGTAGTCGCGGTGGTCCACGTAGGTTGTCGGGACGTCCGGAGACTGGAGTCCGAACTGGCCGGTCTGGACCGAGCTGCCGAGGGTGCGCTCCACGTGGCGGCGGTCGTCGCCAAGCACCTCCCGGAGAAAGCGCAGCGCGACCCGCTCGCTGGTGTCCTCCACGGCTGCGATCCGCTCCCGGCTCAGGTCGAGGCTGGCCACCAGTTCGGCGCTGTTCGTGGCCTCCGCAGCTGCGCGACCCGACCGGGGCCGCTCCGGGTCGGGGGTCGGGACCCGGGTGGTTTGGGCCACCCCGAGGAACCCCGCCAGGGGCTCCAGGCTGTGGGGCAGGCTTGCCTCCTCATCGGGCAGCTGACCCGAGGGGACCAGCGCGTCGCGGCCGGAGAGGACCAGGGAGAGGTCGGAGCCTTCGTCTTCCGGGGGCAGGTACTCCACGCCAACACGCGCCATGGTAACGGGTGGGGGAGGCGTGGGCATGGTCAAGCCCGGTGCCATGAGGTCGGTGCTGGCGGCGTCTTGGATCGTTGTCGGTGTGGCACACCCGGCGGCTAGCAAGAGCCAGACCCCAAACAACTTACGCACCAAACGACCTCTGGGCTGGGCGCCCGTCCAGAAAGAAAAAGAGCGAATGTCCCCGGCGGGTCCGGTTCCGTTTTGGGACCACTCCCGAGGGAGGGGTGCGCCACCTGGCCATTCCCGCCCGGCAGTATGGCCGACTTTGCCACACTGTGAGGCTAGGAATTCGCAAAAGTCTCTAGTTGAGACCTAAGCCATTGTAACACAACCAGAAGTGGCGTCTCCCCCCAGAACCAGGACTCCCCTTGCCAAGGGGTCGCCGGGGTCAGCTCACGCGGTCGTCGGCTACAGCCCGCTGGCGAAGGCCCTCGCCAGGTTTAAATCGCGGATCGAGCTCCTCGGCCATGCGGGTGAGGGTCCGGACGATGTGCTTCAAGCCCTCGCGGCGAGCGTACTCGCAGATGCCCCCGGTGAACGGGGGAAACCCAATGCCCATCACCATGCCCAGGTCCAGATCCTCCTCGCTCTCCACCAGGCCTTCCTGCAGGCAGCGGTAGGCCTCGTCCACCATCGGGTAGATGAGACGCTCCACCACCTGGGAGCGGCTGGCCGGCTTCAATTCCCCCTGCTGCCGGAGTTCCCGGAGCACGGCCCGTCCGGGACCTGGCCTCCGACCGTCGGCATCGTAGAGTCCGCCACCGCTCTTCTGGCCCAACATTCCCCGGCCGACCATGGCCGCGAACAACGGGCTGGGCTGCATGCGGTCCCGAAAGGCCTCGGACATGACTTCGCTCACCTTCGCGGCCACGTCGAAGCCGACCTCGTCGAGCAGGCGCGCCGGGCCCATGGGAAGACCGAAGTCCAGCATGACCTTGTCCACGAACTCCGGCTCGGAACCTTCCAGCATCAGCCGCGCGGCCTCGTTCAGGTAGGGCGAGAGGCAGCGGTTCACCAAGAAGCCCGGACTGTCCTGGACCACGACGGGGATCTTGCCCAGGCGGGTCGCCAACCTGCACACGGTGGCGGTGGTGGTGTCTGACGTCTTGGGGCCGCGGACGACCTCGACCAACGGCATCTTCTCCGGCGGGTTGAAGAAGTGCATTCCCACCACCCGTTCCGGGCAGGGGAGGCCGGCTGCCATCTGCTCCACGGGAAGGGACGACGTGTTCGTGGCAATGACCGCGTTGTCCGGAAGATCATGCTCGATCGCCTGGCGAAACAGCTGCTGTTTCACCTCGAGGTTCTCCACCACGGCTTCCAGGACCAGGTCCGTTTGCCTGAGGGATCCCCACTCCTTGGAGACCGCCAGCCGGTCCTGGACCGCGGTGGCCTCGTGGCGCTCGATGCTGCGGCGGCGAAGACGCTTGTCGAGGTTCTCCTGCAGACGCGCCTTGGCGCGGGCCAGGGCAACGTCATCGAGGTCGCAAAGGCGGACTCGCACTCCACGGCTAGCCATCTGGCCGGCGATCCCTGCCCCCATCACCCCGCCGCCCACAACCAGGGCGCTGTTGAGCTCAACGGCGTCTTCGAGCTTGCCGTGGCGCTTGGCCCGTTCCGAGAGAAAGAACACCCGCACGAGCCCCTTGCAGGTCGGGCTCACGATCAACCGGCCCAGTGCCTGCGCTTCCTTGCGGAAGCCCTCCGACGCGGGCAGGGCGAAGGCATCGATGCACAGGTCGAGGGCGGTGGGTGGTGCCTCGTAGAACCTTGCCGGGCCCGACGTGAGCTTCTTTCCGACGCGCTTACGGATCATCGCGCGGAGCAAGCCGACCCTGCTCATCCAGAAGTCCATGCCTCGGAGTCGCCGTGCGGGCCCCTTCCGCCTCTGGCCGATCAGCCTGCGCACCTCCTCGTGAGCGCTCTGAAGCAGCTTGGCGCTGGGCACGATTCGGTCCACCAGCCCGATGCGAAGCGCCTTCTTGGCCTTCAGGATCTTGCCGGTCAGGATCAGGTCGAGGGCCTTGGGCAGGCCCAGCAGGCGGGGAAGGCGTTGGGTGCCGCCGAATCCCGGCACGATGCCCAGCTTGACTTCCGGGAGACCCAGAACCGTGGACGGGCTGTCGGACGCGATGCGCACATCGAAGCAAAGCGCCATCTCCAGGGCGCCGCCCAGGCAGGGTCCCTCGATGGCCCCGACCACCGGAACCCGCAGCTTCTGGAACATCTCGAACAGCGTGCGCCCCTTGTTGGCGCAGCGTTCTCCTTCGCCTTGATCCTCGATGGCCTGGATCAGCTGGATGTCCGCACCCGCGGCGAACATCCGGGGCCCGGGGCCGGTCACGATCACGCCGCGCAGCTGGCGGTCCTCTTCGAGACGCAGGAGCAGCTCCTTGAGCGAGTCCAGGCGGCGTTCCGTGAAAGTGACGATGCTCTCCGACGGGGCGCCAAGGTGAAGGACTGCGACGTCATCCTGGCGGCTGCCGAGGTGAACGACGCCTTCTTCCGAGACCTTGTTGACGGTCTTGTGCTTGGTCACGGTGCTCATGCTACCTCCAGGAGGATCCCCTGACCCTGGCCACCGCCGACGCAAAGGCACGCGATTCCGTAGCGCCGGCCGCGTTCCCTCAGCTCCATCGCGAGGGTCAGCAGGATCCGTGCGCCGGACGCCGCAATGGGGTGGCCGAGGGCGATGGCGCCGCCGTTGACGTTCACGATCTCCGGGTCGATTTCACCGATCGCGCCGTCCCGCCCCAGTTCTTCGCGGCAGTAGCGGTCGCTTGCCAGGGCCTTGAGGCTGCCCAGGACCTGGGCAGCGAACGCCTCGTTGATCTCGAACAGGTCGATATCCGACAGGCTCAGACCGGCACGATCCAACAAGCTCGGGATGACGTGGGCCGGGCCCAAGCCCATGGTTGCCGGGTCCAGGCCGACGCGGGCGTGGGCACGGATGGTCGCCAGGGGCTTCAGGCCCATGGCCCGGGCACGGCCGGCGGACATGACCAGCATCGCTGCCGCACCATCCGTCACCTGGCACGAGTTGCCCACGGTGACATCCCCTTCACGCCGGTCGAAGACCGGCTTCAGTCTCGCCAACGCCTCGAGGGTCTGGTTCTGCCGGATGCCGTTGTCCTGCGCCACCAAGGACTGGAAGCGCGGTGGAGGGGCCAGGGGCGCAATCTCGCGACCGAGACGACCTGAGCTCCGGGCCACGGCGGCGCGTTGGTGACTCTGCAGGGCATAGTGATCCTGTTGGCTGCGGGAGACCCCCATGAGGCGAGCGACGTTCTCGGCTGTGCTTCCCATCAGCAGGCCCGAAACCGGGTCCGTGAGCCCCTCGACGATGGCAATGCGTGGCTTCAGAAACGAAGGCCGGAAGCTGAGCAGGGTCGAGAGCTTCTGCACGGCTGTCCTGGCCTTGCCGAGCCGCTGGAAGAAGCTCGTCAGGCGAGGTCCCATGATCAGTGGGAAGTTGGACATGGATTCGGCGCCACCGACCAGGAACACCTGGCCGTCCCCGGCCCGCAGGCGGAGCTCGGCGGCCAGGACCGCCTCCAGACCCGACGCGCAGTTGCGCATCACGGTCACCGCAGGAACCTTCTGCGGCACGCCAGCGCGGAGGGCGGCCACCCGCGCCGGATTGGCCTCGTTGGCACCAGGACCGGCGCAGCCGAGGATCACCTCGTCGATGAGGTTCAGGTCGATGCCGGTCAGGTCCAGCACCTCGCGGAATACATGAGCGGCCAGGTCTGCAGCCTGGGCGTTTCTCAGGTCGGTGCCTGCCCTGGTGAACGGAGTGCGACAGCCGCCGACGATCGCCAGTGCGTCGGTGTTCCCGTTGGTGGTCATTCTCCTGGCCTCGAGTCCACGAACCTCTTCTCCTTGATCTCCCTCTCCATGCCCACACGCTCGAGCATCTCCTCCAGCGAGAGGAACTCGACGCGGTTGGGCGATATCTCGACACCGGTCTTGAAGGCTTCCCGCACCTTGACCATGGTCTTCTCCTTGTCGGACCCCTCGCGAAGCGCCAGGTGGACGATGACCTGGTCCACTTCCAAGGGATCATTGTCCTTCTTGCACAGCTCCACCTGCCATTCCTCGACCTCCGCCAGGTTGCTGAGGATCTCCGCGCAGTCCTCGAGGTTCACGAGGGTGCCCTTTACCTTCAGCAGCTGCAGGTCCTTCATGCTGCTCTCGCGCGAAAGGTCGCTGCTGACGCGCGGCACGGTGCGGCCGCAGTGGGGACACGGGTCGTACTGGATCCCACCGCGCACCCGGTCGCCGGTCCGGTAGCGGAAAACGGTGCTGCCGCGGCCGCCCAGGGGCGTGAACACGAGCTCGCCGTCCGCGCCGTCGGAGACTACCTCGCCGGTCTTGGGGTCGATCACCTCGAAGATGCCCAGGTCAGGGTAGAGGTGGTAGCCAGGGTACGTGGAGGTGTCAGACGTGGGGCACTCTGCGAAGGCCATGCGGGCCTCGGTGAAGCCGTAGGTTCCAAAGACAGCGACGTTCCGCGCACCCATCTCCTCGAGCATCTCGCGGATCTTGTCCTTCATCCCTGGCGGCACCCGCTCGGCGCCGAGCACCACGGTCTTCACCGTCGACATGTCCACGCCCTCTTCGACGCCACGGCGCAGAAGATGATAGATGTAGCCGGGCACACCCAGCAGTGCCTGGGCCCCGGTTCGGGCGATTGCCCTCAGATCGCCGGAGCTGCCCATGACCTTGCCGCCACCGGTGCTGAGCACCATCATCCCGCTCTCGAAGCCGGCACAGACGACTTGCCAGAAGGCCAGGTGGGGGGCGTAGGGGAACAGGTTGACCACACGGAACTCAGGGTCCAGCCCCAGCACTTCGGTCAGCCGACGGCCGGTCTCGTGGAGGCCCGCGATGTCATGGGGCGTATAGAAGAACGGGACCGGGTCCGCGGAGCGGCCGGTCGTGAACGTCATGAAGCAGGGGTAGAACTCGCGCCGGATCTTCTCCTTCACGAACGCGCGACCCTGGAGCCAGGACTGTGCCAGCAGCGACAGCTTGCGGGAGAGCGGCCAGGCCCGGCGGATCGTCGCAGGATCGGGTTGCAGGATGAACCTCTTGAACCGCTGCGGGTCGTCATCCGTGGGTAGCAGGTCCACCTTGCCGGTGAGGGGCAAGCGCCGCAGGTCATTCACGGTCTTGATCTGCTCCGGCCTCACGCCGGCACGATCGAAAAGCTCGCGGTAGAAAGGACTGAACGGATAGAGGTACTCGTTCACGTAGCGCCGCAGAGCCCCGTTCTGGTATTCCAGCTGCCGGTCTCGAGGCCAGCGCTCTATCTCGCGCCATCTTGCCATAGTGCGGTTGCCTGGGTCGTGTGGACCCTGCCTCCCCCTACCTGCTCCTAGGTGTCTATTCCTGCCCGGTTTCAGGCAACTTGTGCGGATATCCGATCTATCGACAGGGAAGGGCGTATTCCTTGTCCTGAATGCATGTCCCGATGCATGTCTAGTACAGGTTCGCCTGTCAACAACCCTTGTTGTGAGCAATTCGAACGGTGACACCAACAACCGGCCCGTGAAGCAGCTGTCGGGCGCACTGGCGGCGACCAACGGCATGCCTCGGGCTCCGCGCATCGTCCTCGTCCTGGGCGGTGGTGGCATGCGCGGCTGGACCCACATAGGCGTGCTCCGGGCGCTCGAACGCCTGGGGCTCGGCGTGGACGAGGTCATAGGCACCAGCATGGGCGCGGTGATGGGAGCCCTGTACGCGTCGGGCATGGACTCCAAAGCCATCGAGGCGGCAGCCGCTGAGTTCTCCGTAAAGGATTACTTCAAGATTCACCTGCTGAAGTTCCTCGTGAAGGGCTACCGCCACGCCTCCGTCTACAAGGGCAGGGCGTTTTTGGAGAGCCTGAGGAAGTTCCTGCCGCATCAGAGCTTCGAGGAGCTG
>QJVU01000765.1 GCA_003235605.1 Planctomycetota bacterium
GCCACCTTCCATGCCGGCAAGAACTCCGTACGAATCTACATCTACCCTCGCGGAGAGGGGTTGACTCGTCCATGGAGTCCGACTTCACCCATCGTTACAACTCCACCTGCGCAGCCGTGCTCGCAGGCACCGACGGGAGCCGCAAGCAGGCCCTCGAGTGGGCCACGGGTATCTTCGAGCAGCAGAAGGAATCGGCAGATCGGAGGCGTGCGGGACAGAGGTTGCTTGCGGAAGCTGTCCGCAGAGGAGCGCGGCAAGTGGAAGGCACTGTGGCTGGCCATCCGCATCTTGCGGGACCATCCGCGAGAAGACTCGTAGCCCAACACCCACGCGTTCTTCCGATCAGCGTGTCGGCATCGAACTGCCCCTGCAGGAACCGCTTTGGGGGAGTCCTCTCAAGCCATGGCTTGTCGAAAGGTATACTGCCCCGGAACCCCCCAACGGAGGCCTTCCCGTGTCACAGCTACGTCTCCTGCGCGTCTCGTTCCATGTTCGGCCGACGCTGCTTGTCGGGGCCCTGCTTGCGGCCGCCGCCGGGATCGGCGCCATGCTTCTGGGTCCTTCACGTCCGTCGCTTGCTTCGTCGAATCCCACCACGAAGGCCGAGGCCAACGCCATGCTGCAACGCCACGCCAGCTACTTCGTGCCGAACCTGGGTCAGTGGCAGCACCGCGTCAGGTTCGTGCACCGGGTCGGTCCGATGACCCTGTTCCTCGAAGATCGAGGATGGGTCGTCGACCTCGTGCAGCGACCGGCCGAGCCCGAGGCCCGGCCGAACGAGCCCGGGTTGCCGGTCATGCACCAGCAGGTGCCGGAGGATGCCCCAGGCGCAGGTGATGGCGAGGTCGCCCGAAAGTCTCGGAAGAGCCGTGGCGTCGCGCTGCGGATGACCTTCGAGGGCGATGCGCACGTGCCCGAGATCGGCGCTGAGGAGAAGCTACCCGGCCACCACGACTACCTCCTCGGCAACGACGAGAGCCGCTGGCGAACCGACGTGCCGCTCCATGGCTCCGTGCGTTACAAGGGTCTGTACCCAGGCATCGACCTCAGGCTGCGTCAGGCGAATGGGGTACCCGAGTACGACCTCTTGCTGCAACCCGGCGCCGATCTTGGTTTGGTGACCGTGCACGTCGAAGGTGCCCAGGGTCTGCGGATCTCCAACGACGGCTCCCTCGTGATCGAGACTCCGCTCGGCCCGCTGACCCAGAACAGGCCCAAGACCTGGCAGGTGGGTGAGGATGGCAGGAAGCGCGAGGTGCACTGCGAGTTCACCTTGCTCGGCACGGACCGGTTCGGGTTCGAGGTTCCGGGCTGGGACGGCACTTCCCACCTCACCATCGACCCTGGGCTGCTCTGGTCGACATTCCTGGGGGGGAACCTCTTCGAGTGGATCTCGGCGATCTCCGTCGACGGCAGTGGTGTGGTAACGGTGGCAGGGTACGTCGAATCCCCCAACTTCCCCACGACCACAGGTGCCTACGACACGACCTTCAACAGCGGAGGCTACGACTGCTTCGTCAGCCGCCTGGACCCCAGCAAGACCGGAAGCGCACAGTTGCTCTACTCCACCTTCCTGGGGGGAACGGGCCGCGACTACGCGGAAGCCCTGTCCGTCGACGCCAGCGGCGTGGTGACCATGGCTGGGTACACCTCTTCCACCGACTTTCCGACGACCACCGGCGCCTACAACACGACCTCCAACGGTAGCTGGGACGCCACCCTCTGCCGCCTGGACCCAAGCAAGAGCGGGAGCGGGCAACTCCTGTATTCCACCTACTTGGGGGGCAGCCTCAACGACTACGCTGTCGCTCTCGCCGTCGACGCCAACGGAATGGTGACCATGACGGGGTACACCGCGTCCACCAACTTCCCGACGACCGCGGGCGCCTATGACACGACCCACAACGGCGGCAGCTACGACGGCTTCGTCAGCCGGCTGCTTCCGGCCCCCACGGGTTCTGCGGGGTTGCGCTACTCCACCTACCTGGGGGGCAATGGCTACGACCGACCCTACGCGCTCTCCGCCGACCCCAGCGGCCTCGTGGTGACCGTGGCGGGGCAGACCCCTTCCACTGACTTCCCGACGACCACTGGCGCCTATGACACGACCCACAACGGCAGCAACGACGGTTTCATCAGCCGCCTGGATACGAGCAAGACCGGGACCGCGCAATTGCTCTACTCCACCTACTTGGGGGGAAGCGGCAGCGACCAGGTGATCGCGCTGTCCGTCGCTGGCAATACCACGGCCACGGTGACGGGGTACACCAATTCCGCCAACTTCCCCACGACCTCGGGCGCCTACGACATGACCTTCAATGGCAGCAACGACGTCTTCGTCAGCCAACTGATTCTGGCCTCCTTGGGGACTACAGGGTTGCGGTACTCCACCTTCCTGGGAGGAAGTGGGAGCGACTCCGCGTACACGCTCGCCGTCGATACAGGTGGTGTGGTGACGGTGGCGGGGCAGGCCTCGTCCGCCGACTTCCCGGTGACCAGCGCCGCCTACGACACGAGCCACAATGGCTCTGGGGACGCCTTCGTCAGCCGACTGGATCCCAGCAAGGCCGGGACCGGGCAGCTCCTCTACTCCACCTATCTGGGGGGAAGTGCGAATGACTATGGATGGTGGGTGTCCGTGGACGCCAGTGGCGTGGTCACCCTGGCGGGGCAGACGCCTTCCACCGACTTCCCAACGACCAGCGGCGCCTATGGCACGACCTACAACACGGGAAGATACGACACCTTCGTCAGTCGCCTCGACATGGGTGTGGCTCTATACGGCGATGTGCACGAGATCTCGCTCAGCACCGGGGGTACACAGAAGCTCACGGTGAACGCAGGGACGGCCCACGCAAACAGGTCGTACTGGATCTTCGGATCCGTGACAGGGACGACTCCCGGAGTGACTCTGGGGTCGGCGATCGGGGCGGTGCACATCCCGTTGAACCCCGACATCTGGACGGACTACACGATTGCCTTGGCGAACTCCCCGACGCTGGGGAACACCAAGGCGACGCTCGGTGCGTCCGGAACCGCGCTGGCAACCTTCAACATCCCGAAGGTCAACCT
>QJVU01000070.1 GCA_003235605.1 Planctomycetota bacterium
TACGGCCGGGTCTGCCCCATTGAGACGCCGGAAGGACCGAACATCGGACTGATCAACTCGCTGGCAACCTACGCCCGCACGAACGAGTACGGCTTCCTGGAGAGCCCATACCGCAAGGTGGTGAATGGGCAGGTGACCGACGATATCGAATACCTGTCGGCCATCAATGAGGCCGAGTACGTCATCGCCCAGGCGTCGGCGACCCTGGACGAGAACAAGCGTTTCGTCGACGACCTGATTGCCGTGCGCTACATGAACGAGTTCACGGTCAAGGGGCCGGAAGATGTGGACTACATGGACGTGTCACCCAAGCAGGTGGTTTCGGTGGCGGCAGCCCTGATCCCCTTCCTGGAGCACGACGACGCCAACCGCGCACTCATGGGGTCCAACATGCAGCGGCAGGCTGTGCCCACGCTGGTCAGTGAAAAGCCGCTTGTGGGTACCGGCATGGAGCGCTATGTCGCCGCCGACAGCGGGGTCTGCGTGGTCGCCAGGCGTTCCGGCGTGATCGATTCCGTCGACTCCAGCCGTATCGTGGTCCGCGTCAATGACCAGGAGGTGGGCAATGACGAGGCGCCGGTCGACATCTACAACCTGACCAAGTACACCCGTTCCAACCAGAACACCTGCATCAACCAGCGGCCCATCGTCAAAGAGGGCGACGTGGTCGAGCGCGGCGATATCCTGGCGGACGGGCCCTCCATCGACACCGGGGAGCTCGCCCTGGGACAGAACATGCGGATCGCGTTCATGCCCTGGAACGGCTACAACTTCGAGGACTCCATCCTGGTGTCCGAGAAGGTGGTCAAGGAGGATCGCTTTACCACGATCCACATCCAGGAACTGACCTGTATTGCCCGCGACACCAAGCTGGGACCGGAGGAGATCTCCGCGGATATCCCCAAGGTGGACGAGAGCGCCCTGTCCAAGCTGGACGAGTCCGGCATTGTCTACATCGGTGCCGAGGTGGACGCCGGGGACAGCCTGGTGGGCAAGGTCACGCCCAAGGGCGAGACCCAGCTGACCCCGGAGGAAAAGCTGCTGCGGGCCATCTTCGGCGAGAAAGCCTCCGACGTGAAGGATACCTCCCTTCGGGTGCCTTCCAGCACCAAGGGCACGGTGATCGACGTGCAGGTGTTCACACGCGATGGCCTGGAGAAGGACGCCCGGGCGTTGCAGATCGAGAAACACCAGCTCGACGAGTACCGCAAGGACCTGAAGGAGGAGTACCGCATTTTCGAGGAGGCGACCTTCTCCCGCCTGGGTAACCTGTTAAATGGCAAGAAGACTGTCAGCGGCGGCGGCCTGGCGAAAGGGACGACGCTGACCGAGAAGGTCCTGGACGACCTGGACCGGGCCCAGTGGTTCAAGCTGAAACTTTCCGAAGCCGACCTGAACGATGCCCTGTCTGCCGCCCAGCGCCAGCTGGACGAGCAGAACCGGCTGCTGGAGGAGCGCTTCGAGGACAAGAAGCGCAAACTGCAGAGCGGCGACGACCTCGCACCGGGCGTGCTCAAGATCGTCAAGGTCTATCTCGCCATCAAGCGGCGCATCCAGCCCGGCGACAAGATGGCGGGGCGCCACGGCAACAAGGGCGTGATTTCCGTGATCATGCCGGTGGAGGATATGCCCTACGACGAGAACGGCGACCCCGTGGACATCGTGCTCAATCCCCTGGGCGTGCCCTCGCGGATGAACGTGGGGCAGATACTGGAAACTCACCTGGGCATGGCCGCCAAGGGATTGGGCGACAGGATCGATGCAATGATCCGTGCGCAGCGGAAAGTTGCCGAGGTGCGCGAGTTCCTGGAGAGCATCTACAACAACGGCGCCGGCCGGTCCGAGGACCTCAAGTCCCTGAGCGACGAGCAGCTGATGGAGCTGGCAGGCAACCTGGTCGACGGTGTGCCCATGGCTACTCCGGTGTTCGACGGTGCGGCGGAAGAGTCGATAAAGGAACTGTTGCGGCTGGCGGAGATGCCCGAGAGCGGCCAGTTCACCCTGTACGATGGGCGCACGGGAGAGCCATTCGACCGTCCGGTTACCGTTGGCTACATGTACATGCTGAAGTTGAACCACCTGGTGGACGACAAGATGCACGCCCGTTCCACCGGTTCCTACAGCCTGGTGACCCAGCAGCCCCTGGGCGGCAAGGCCCAGTTCGGCGGACAGCGTTTCGGCGAGATGGAGGTCTGGGCGCTGGAGGCCTATGGTGCGGCCTACACCCTGCAGGAGATGCTGACCGTCAAATCGGACGATGTGGCGGGGCGGACCAAGATGTACAAGAACATCGTCGACGGCGATCATCGCATGGAGCCGGGCATGCCCGAGTCCTTCAACGTGCTGGTCAAGGAGATCCGTTCCCTTGGCATCGATATCGAGCTGGAAAACGAGTGACGGACGTGACTCTGGACTCATTGGCGCGTGCGGTGCAGCCGCCGCACGCGCCCGGTAGACAAAACCTCGTGGAGGAAAGGCCTTGAAAGATTTACTCAACCTGCTGAAGTCACAGGGACAGTCAGAAGAGTTCGATGCCATCCGCATCGGCCTGGCGTCTCCGGAGATGATCCGCTCCTGGTCCTTCGGTGAAGTAAAGAAGCCGGAGACCATCAACTACCGCACCTTCAAGCCGGAGCGGGACGGCCTGTTCTGCGCGAAGATCTTCGGTCCCGTGAAGGATTACGAGTGCCTGTGCGGAAAATACAAGCGACTCAAGCACCGCGGCGTGATATGCGAGAAGTGTGGCGTCGAGGTTGCGCTGGCCAAGGTGCGCCGGGAGCGCATGGGCCATATCGAGCTGGCTAGCCCGGTGGCGCACATCTGGTTCCTGAAGTCGCTGCCGTCCCGTATCGGCCTGCTGCTGGACATGACCCTGCGCGACATCGAGCGGGTGCTCTATTTCGAGAGCTACGTGGTGACCGACCCTGGCATGACCACCCTGGACCAGGGACAGCTGCTTTCGGATGAACAGTACTACGAGGCCATGGAGGAGTTCGGCGACGAGTTCTCGGAGAAGATGGGGGCCGAGGCCGTACAGGACCTGATGATGCAGCTGGATCTTGAAAAGGAGA
>QJVU01000291.1 GCA_003235605.1 Planctomycetota bacterium
ACAGCTGGCCGTTGATATCGAACATCCGGTCCTGGATGACCAGCGGGATCATCAGCTCCTCGCCGCCGCTGTTGGCCGGGTCGCGGTCGATACCGGTTGCGGTCAAGCCATCCGGCAACGTGAGGCCCGGATCGGTCAGCACGTAGGCTCCTGCGAGGCCGGCGTAGACGTTCAGCCTGGTGATCCCCAGGGCATGGTCATGGAACCAGATGTCCGCGGCCTCCTGAGTGTTGGGGTACTCGTACACGACGAAGTTCTGTGCCGTACCGCTCCAGCCCTTGGAGTAGAAAGCGTGGCCGACGTGGCTGCCATCGCCGGTGAACCAGGCGTCCGGTCCACCGTCGAGCTGCGGTGGCACCTCGCCGCCATGGAGGTGCGGGACTGCCGGGACAGGGGCATTCGTCCGGACGGAGCCGTTCCAGCCATAGTTGAACAAACTCGGGCCGGTTCCGAGGGGATCGGCCCAGTGCAGTGTCTGGTCGGTCGCGGTCAACCAGGCAGTGAGAGCACTGACGTTCGTCGCCGGCAGTTCGTTCACGAACTTGATCTTCGTGGAAGTGCCACGCTTCGCGACGATCACAGGACCGATGTAGGTCGGCAGCGTGCTTGTGGGAACCGACGTCCCCAGGATGTAGCCCCAAACCCGCGTGGGACCGTAGTTGGCCGCGGGCAGGACCTGCGCATTGAACTCCCGCATGTGGATCTCGAACAGGCTGCCGTCGTCGATCTTGGGAGTGATGCCGCCGGCGCCGAGGACTGGCAGCGCATCGACGAACTGCGGGATCTGGTTGCCGGGAAGCGGTACCTGCTGTGCGGTGCCCTGAGCCATCAAGGCGAGGACCATCCCCATTGCGAAGAGAGCGGTCCGGCGGGGTCGGCGGTTCATTGCGGCGGGAACGACACGGTCCCGTTCGACCGGCAAACATGTGTTCAGCAAACATGCGTTGGCCAGGCGCCCATGACGGTGGGCATGGCGAGGCGTACTTCGGCTGCGTTTCATCGGGTGTTACTCCACTGTGCGAGCTGTGCGGAACGGTCCGGGGTAAACCACTCCAAAGGACCAACCTGCTGGGATTGGTCATTGAGGGGCCTTGTAAGGCCAGGGTGCCCACCACACCGATGCGCCCAAGTCCGTGCGGACCCCTCGGCTCGAGGACGTAAAGGGCTGAGGATCGTCGCGTGACCCTTCGTCACGCTGGCCAGTGATACACGGCTCTTACAAGCGCGAAGCCCCCAGCAAGCTTCGACCCATGGATCCGCCACCTGTGGCGCCCCAACGAACCATGCTGACAGTGGGGCAAAGCGTCAGGGCGCAACGAGACTCAACACCCTCGTGCAGGAGGGAAGGGGGTTGGCCTTGCCTTGAAACCAAGGACCAGGACCACACTGCCCACTACCGCAGCGACGCCGCCGCCGATCCAGGCCCACAGCGTGCCCCAGCGCACTGCGACCAGGCTCACGCCACCCACGATCAGTGCGATCCCGACCGCACGCTTCACACTGGGGTCGACAGGCCCACGGCGTGCTCGAGGTGGCAGCTCTTCGGGTCCGGGACCTCTGGAGTTGGACAGCCGGGAGCCCAACGGGGATTCCGGGATGTCTGGGATCGGCAGCGGGGCAGCGAGCCCCAGGACAAGTCGTTTCATGGTGTCGAGCGGGTCTTTCGGCGTCCGGGCCAAGGACACCACGGACCTTCGACGGGGAACAGACGCAGCAGGCACCGCCGTGGTCGCGGCCACGAGCTCGTCGGGCGGGTGAGGCTTGACATGCAGTGGCGGTGGGGACGGCAACGGCTGTTGTCCCGCGGTGCAGAAGGACCGCACCAGAACCTTGTTGGCGCTGCCGCGTTGGGAGACCGCCTCGAGTCCCACCTCGCGCAGCGCGGCCTTGATCACCTCCTGGATCTTGCGGGTCACGAGGTTCTTGTTCACAAAGTCACCACAGACAAGCTCCAGGCACCGGGTGCGTGCGGCCAGTTCCGCATCTCTGCCGCGGTAGAAACAGAACCCGAGGTAGCCGGAATCCGCGCCTCCGACTTCGTCGTAGATTGCGCGACACGCACGGATGCCATCTCCCCTGCCAGAGCCGACGCCATGGAGCGCGACGATCCCAAGGTGCCACAGCGAGAGCATCGCGGCCTCAAGCTTGTTCCAGTCGTTGGTCTCCTCGCCCATCGGATGGCCCGGCAGAGTATGAGAGCATAGCCGTCACGCCTTGGGTTTGGGTCGCAACTCCGCAGGCTGTCGCCCAAATCGAACAACGGCTGGAGCCGTGTCCTCCAGCCGTGGACCTCGAACTCCTGCGAGAGGCCCTGGACTCAGTTGCAGACACACTGAACGCGCTGGCGCTACGCCTTGAGCCGATCCTTGCCGAGAGACTCCATCAACCCCGGGCACGTCAGGCTGCGCGCATCCTCAGCGGAATGCGAGAACACGGGACCGTCGAACAGACCTTGGCCTCGACTAGAGACCGTCGTGATGATGATTATCCGGCGCCAGACTCTGCTCAAGCTCGTCCAAGCAGTCATCGGCTCACTTCTCGGCCTCGCACTAGTGTTCATCCTTCGCTCGGTTCTTGCCATGCGCCTGGCCACCACCGGACTCGGTTGGGATCTCCACTACTTCACCTTGGGTGCGGCTCGGCACTTGGCCCCGGAACAACACCCGCGACGGGACCCATCCACTTCGGAGGTGACATCCGCATGCCAATTCCCCGTCACCTCCCGCCCGACCAACCCAAGCCCTTCTCCGGAAGTATCTCTCGAATCCATCCGGACTTTGCAAGCCACCGCCACGGCCCTCGCTTCGCCGGGCCGCGCGGCGGGTCGTGAGGTGGTGAAGTCCTAAAAGGTGATCTCCCTGGCGGGACGAAGCCCCAGGGCGCCGCGGAACGCCGGCGCGTCGGGGTTGCGGTTCGCAGACCGTGCGCTGCAGGCGGGGAACTGGTAGCTGCCGCCCCGGTAGACGCGAAGGCCCGACGAGGGATCCGCCTGCCGGAGGCCATCGCCCTCTCCCACCGACAACGTGTAGTCACCGAACCGGTCCCGGCACCACTCCCAGACGTTGCCGTG
>QJVU01000357.1 GCA_003235605.1 Planctomycetota bacterium
GCGGGGGACCGTTTTCGGCTGCGGGTCCAGAATCAGAGCAACGGCCGGGTGTGGGACACCCAGGGCCGGCTTGAGCGACAGCCGGACGGGCTGCACCTGGAGTACGACGAGGGTGTCAAGGCGGCCACCCGGTTCCGGGTTGAGCCTGCCGCCGGCGGCTCCCGGCTCTGGATCGTCGAGGACTACGACCGGCTGCCCGAAGCGGAGCGCCGGGCGCGGCTCAACGAGGTGGACCGCAGCCTGCCGCGCTGGGCCCAGGACCTCCACGGCTACTTGCGGGCATGGGCCAGATGGTCGCGGTTTCCGCCCTGGCGTTGGTACATGGAGCGGGTTTGGCGGCCCATGCGGCCCCTGGCGCGGCGCGTCACCCGGCTGCTCATCTGGGCGACGGTCGCGGAGCTCGTGCTGTTCGTAGGACTCGTCTTGGTCCTGCGCTTTGAGCTGGCGGGGTGATCCAAGGCCTCCGATCAGCGATTCGAGCGCTCGCTTTCTGTAAATCCGGCCGGTACCTATTTCCGGATTCCCAGGGGATCTTGCGGGTCGATGCCGGGCATGAACGGGACGCACCTGTCGCGATGGGTCACCTGGTACACCATGCCGATCCAGTTGCCGACGATGGCCTCGGCGGTGTCGTGCCAGGTGTTGTCGAGCTGCGGCGTCACCAGCCACTCCGGAAGCTCCGGCATGGGTGCACCGGCCTCGCGGGCCTGGAGCAGGCGGCCCCGGTATTCGTCGAGCAGTGCGCGGACCTGGAGACGGAAGTGGTTATCGGGAAAGGGCGGATAGCTTTCCCGCTGGCCGTGGAAGAAGCGCGTGACCTCCCGCTTGTACTCCTTGAGCAGGCTGATGGTGTCGTACTCCGGGTGGCCCTGGAAGTAGACCACCCGAAAGAGGTCCTCGCTCACCGCGAGATGCACCCCTGCGACATCGCTCTCCACCAGCACCCGCAGCCCGGCCGACTCGAACTGCTCGCGGCTGATGTCGTTGAAGCGGGAATGGGGCACGTCGAACAGGGTGTTGACGTCGTTCACCAGCGGGTGGGAGCGATCCACCACCCGGTGCGAGAACACGCCCCAGCGCTTGAACCCGAGCGGCCGTCTCTTGCGCCCGTGGTGAAACTCCATGACCGCATGGGTGGCCAGGCAGGAGCAGAGGATAGAGGTGACGTGTTGGGACGCCCAATCGATGACCTCGATCAGGGGCTCCCAGAAGGGCTCCTGGGACAGGTCGGGGTGCGTGACGTTGGCGCCGGTGATGATCAGTGCGTCGAGTCCGTCCTCACGCAAGCGCTCGAAGCTGTCGTAGTATTGGTCGACGTGCTCCCGCGCTGCGGGCCCCCTTTCCAGCTTATCCAGGGTGAAGGGGTGCATGAAGAACTGGGCAATGGGGTTGCTTTCCCCGACCAGGCGGTAGAACTGGCGCTCGGTGGCCTCCAGAGCCGCGTCCGGCATCATGTTGAGCAGCCCGATGTGCAGCTCTCGTATGTATTGGTGGGCGGCCCGCTCCGGGGCGAGGATGGTTTGTCCTTCCTCTTTCAGGCGGCGGAAGGTAGGGAGGTCGTTGTGGGCAACCAGCGGCATGCTAGGCCTCCTGGGCTCGCTCGCGCGAGCTGCGGGCGATTGTGGTTTCCAATAGGTCGAGGAAGTCCTGCTCATCGCGGACCCCGGCCACCTCCTGGGAGGTGACCGTGTATCCGTGCGGGTCTGCAATGGCCTGGTAGCGCGGCACCCGGGAGCGGAACAGCCTGGGAAACACCCAGCGGGTGAACTCGTTCGGGTCCATCTCCGCCGCGTAGGCGTGTCCGGTTTCCGTGAGGTAGATCTCCAGCTGCTCGCGCAGGAACTCCGGCCGATAGTACAGAGGCTTGGGGTCGGATTGGGCGCGCCGGATAAGCTTCTCTTCCTCCTCGGCGTCCGTCACCTGTATGTAGAGGATCAGGGTATGCCGGACCAGCAGGTCGATGACCGCCGGCTCTTCCATCTCGCAGAGGCTGCCGCCCACGTCGTTGACGAAGTGCTGGTAGCCGTAGACATCCCGCGCCTTGTGGATGAAGGCGGGAACGTCGTACATGGCCGCGATCTCCCCTTGGCGGTACAGCGCCTGGCGGTGCTCGAAGTCCTCCAGGGGCACGCCTCCCAGCTCCGGGTTGCCCAGCTTGCCCACGAAGCTGAGCACCGGTCCCAGGTCGTCCACCTTGATGTTGTTGCGGATGTAGATCCAGTCGCGGCGAAAGAGGTCGCGCAGGAAGGGTACCTGCATGGCCTGCTGCTTGAGGAGGTCGAGGATGGATTCGTCGAGATAGCGGGTGCCGATGCGATAGTCGCCCGAATAGTGAAACCAGTCGAAGCGCCGCAGCAGGGCCGACAGATAGGTCTTTCCCACGCCGGACATGCCCAGCAGGGTGATGCATTTGTGGTCCCAGGCGCGGAATTCGTCGACCGTCAGCTTCACGAGGCCCCCCTTGCGGGAAAACGAAAAACTGTGGAATTGTACGCTATCCGGAACGCCGCGAGGGACCCTTTCACCCGCTTTCCGGTCCGGTCTCCGAAGGCGGTGACGGTACAACGGGAGGACCGATGAAGGTCGAGAATTTCTTCGAAAATGGAGTGGCGCCAGCTCAGGGCGAGCGCATCGATGATCTGTGCAGCTGCAGGAACGTGCGCGTGGAGCGCATCCTCAGCCCGGCGGCATTCGAGTCCGGGCCCTACGACCAGGAGCAGGACGAGTGGGTGATGCTGTTGGAGGGGACCGCTCGGATGGAGGTCGGGGAGGAGATCGTGGACCTGGCGGCAGGGGACTATCTGTTCCTGCCGACGCACACGCCGCACCGGGTGCTGTACACCAGCGCGTCGCCCTCTTGCCGGTGGCTTGCGATCCACGTCTACTGACCCCCGGACCACAAGCGGCCGCGGCCCAAGTGCGCGGACTACCGTTCCGCCACTTTGAGTCACTGACCTACCAGCGTCTCCAAGCCCCGATGCCGCAGGGGCTCGCCAGCGTTGTCGAGCGCTCCAGCAAGATGCTTGACGACACGGCTTGAGGCAGCATGGCATGTAACCCCTGCC
>QJVU01000651.1 GCA_003235605.1 Planctomycetota bacterium
AGCACGGTCGCCGCCGGCGCGAAGGTCTACAGCTTCACCCAGCACTACCGGAACCTCGCCGACCCCGATGACGACGGTCAGTACTCGTTCACCTCCCTGGCCCGTCCGGACCAGCAGGCATTGATCTCCGGGCCGGTCGTGATGAAGGACCATGCTGCCATCGGGCTCAACGCCGTGGTGCTGCCGGGGGTGACGATCGGCCGCGGCTCCTGGGTCGCAGCCGGCACCGTGCTGAGCACCGACGTGCCCAACCAGACCCTCGTCTACGGCAACCGCGTCGGGGCGCGGACCAAGAGCCTCGAGCACCTGGAGATCAAGACCTGACTCGCTTGCCTTGGCCGGGACCGGGGCTATCCTGTCGGCCCTTTCCGCCCGCCTGGGCCAAATCGGGTGACGTGGCCGAGTGGTTAGGCAATGGATTGCAAATCCATGTACGTGGGTTCGATTCCCGCCGTCACCTCCAGCCGCCCGGCCTTCGCGGCGAACCACAGCAAAGCCCCTGGGTTCTCAACAACCAGAGGCCCGGGCGGCGCGCCGATGCTGCTCTAGTACTCGCCGATGGCGCCCTGTCCGGCGTTGGAGGTGATCACCCCGAAGGCGTTGACGTTGTTCGTCACCAGGAACTGGTTGTAGAAGTTCAGTCCGATCAGGCCCTTCTTGTTCGGAACCCACAGGCTGACCTTGGCGGTGCCGACGCTGGTGGTACTCAACATGGTCGCCACGTCGGGGGAGACCAGCAGCTGGCAGGTGCCGGCGTACTTGAATGGCAGCGGCGTGCTGCCCCACTGAGAGTTGGACAGGCCGGCCAAGAACATGGCTGGGGCCTGACTCGGCGCCGAAGCGAGCTCCACATCCATGGACTGGCCGAGAATCGGCTTGCCACTGGTGCTGAGCCGCGGAGTGACAAAGCCCCGGTCGCAGTGGACGCGGTATTGGAAACGCTTGTCCACCGTCACCGTGGACCAGCTGCCGGAGAACAGGCAGTAGGCGTCCAGGTTGCCCGACGTGGACTCGGGCAGGTAGATCTTGTCCGCATTGTCGTAGACGAGATACGTGCCACCGCTCACGGAGAGGGTCTTGTTGAACTTGCCCAGCCAGGGGCCCAGTTGCGTGCCTACGACCATGGTTCCCTGCGCAATCTGATTGCCGGGCGTAACGTTGGAGGAGAGCTCGTGCAAGGCGATGTTGCAGGTCACTGCCGTGCTGCCGCGTGCCCGCGTGAGCAGTTCGACGCCGCACAGGCTCTGGACCGAGCTGGTGAGCAGGATGGCCACCTGGGTGGCGCTGGTCGTCGTGTTGGCGCTGGTCTGGGTCCAGTTCTCGCCGTAGCAGACACCGCAGCCGAGCGAGCCGCTGGCACACCCCACACCGAAGGTCTGGTAGCTGGCCGGGATCGGCGGGATGCTGCCCTGGGTGAAGGCCCAGCCGAAGTCCTGCTTGCCGTTTTCGATCGACACGCCCTTGACCCGCAGGGTCAGGGTGGTCGTCGCCGGGGCGCGGAAGAAGGCCACCTCGTAGAGGTTCCGCGGCGTGGTCGAACTGGCGATGACGCTGCTGCCCTGCAGCACCTCGAGGTTGAGATCGGACCAGTTCTTGGAGGTCATGGTCTGGCGCATCCAACTGACCGCGGCCCGGTAGGAGAGGCCCTTCTGCACCTGCACCTCGGTGGTCCAGGTCTGGACGCTGCTGGACACCTGGGCCCGGCCATGGTCCTTGGCCTTGAGCGCCAGCAGCACCGCCGCATCGTCCTTGAGCAGGCCCATGCCGTAGGCGTTGCGGGTGTTGTACGGGGCGGTGGGGTTCTTGTCGTGGATGTCCAAGGCGGTGGCCAACAGGATGGCCTTGGTCGTGTCGGCGCGCAGCTGCGTATTGGCGGAGCGGACCAGGGTGGCTGCGCCGCAGACCTGGGGTGACGCCATCGAGGTACCGGAGGCGACGTAGTCGGTGCTCTCGTTGTCCGCGCGCGGCATCACGGTGTTGACCCCACAGGCGGCAAGGTCGGGGTAGAAACGCTCGGTGTCGCCATAGAGCGGTCCGCGGGACGAGAAGCTGGCCATCGTGTGGGACGTCGGGTTGACGGCCCCAACGGCCAGGCCATTCGCACAGCTGATGCTGCTCGAGGTCCGAGAGCTGTAGTTCCCAGCGGCGACGACGATCATGACGTCCGCATTGAGCGCGGCGGCATCCAGCGCCTGCTGGCTGGTGTTGAGCGGATCCGGGGAGCCGCTGTAGCTGCTGTTGGCGGTCTTGATGTTGTACTTCACCGCATCCCGGGCCAGCGCCTGCCAGCCAGCGGCCTGGGTGGCATGGGAGGAGCCGCCGCTGCTGCTGTTGGAGATCGAGATGCCGACGATGTCGGCGTGGGGGGCATGACCGTGGTCGGCGCGTGACGTGCCCCAGTTGCCACCGGCGGTGATGCCAGCCACGCCGGTGCCGTGGGGGTGGGCGTTGTCGGGCGGCATGGAGCCGACGGCCAGGTTGGCGACGAGGCGATTGCGCTTGCTGAGGTCTCCGTCCTCGTAGAAGGTCCGGTGAGGGCGGTTCTGGTTGGCGTTGTTGCCGTCCAGGCCGGTGTCAAGGATCGCCGTGGCGATCCCCTTGCCCTTGAAGCCGAGGTTGTTGACCGCGTCCGAGTTGTGGTTGGCAGCACCGGTGGCTGTCAGGATCATCGGCTCGGCAGGCAGGTTCGGCTCCAACCGCAGCACGTTCGGCAGGCGCCGCACCTCGGCGAGGCTGGCGAAGGGGATCTCGATGGCGGCAGCGTTGACCAGCCAGTACTGGATGTAGACCCGGCCGCCGAGCTTCTCGACCGCTGCCTTGAAGGCAGCCTGATCGCGCTGCGTTTGCCGCTCGTAGCCGGTCAGGATCGGCTCCACATCCGCCCAGGTCCGGCCGGACCAGACAGCCTCCCGGAATGTAGAGAGATCGAAGCTGGGGGTCTTGAACTGGACCAGTCACTGCTCGGTGCCCCCCAGGTCGCCTGCGAGGCCGTGGACGGCTGCGGGCATCTGTGCCTGCAGGGTGATGGAGGAGTCCTGCGGCGCGGCGGGCAGGAAGGAG
>QJVU01000600.1 GCA_003235605.1 Planctomycetota bacterium
ACTCCAGAAGTACGGATCGTTGATCTCCGGATGCGGCAGGTGGGGCCGGGTGAGCAGGACGATGTCCGCACCTTTTGCCTTGCAGACCGCGATGGCTTCCTCGAGGTTGGCTCGGTACTGGTCCTTTGGCACGCGACACTGGCCTTCTCCCGGCCTGGGGGCCGGACGCGAATCCAAGATCTTGAAGACCAGCTGCCCCAGGCGCGTCTTCATGAGGAGCTTGTCCAGCTGGGACTGGCGTATCGGGTCCTTTGCGAAGTCGGCGTCCGAGTGGATCACGTGTTGGCAGTCGTTGCCACCAAAGCTGAACAACACCAGGTCCGGGTCCAGACTCAGCAGCTGCTTCAGCCGCGCGAGGCCCTGATAGCTCGTGTACCCGAAGGCGCCCGCGTTCGCGACCGTGGCCCGGATCCCGTGCTTGCGCAGCTCCTCACCGTAGTAGGCCGGCCAGTTCGCCCCGTCTTTCTCGCTCCAGCCAAGCGTGTTGGAGTCGCCCACCGCCAGGACGCGGAATTCGCCCTCGGGCTTGGGCACCTTCAGCCTCGGTCCGCGATAGCCGTCTTCGTTGAAGATTTCGAAGCCGGGCTTCGGCTTCCAGATCAGCTCCCGGTCGTAGACAAAGTGCTTGTCCTGGAAGACGTGATAGTCCCGCCAGTCGCTCTTGCCGATGAGGCGGATCTCGATCGGGACGTACTCGAAACCCATGAGCCGGAGCACACCCTCGGCGAGGCCGACAGAGAGGACCAGGCAGGCCAGCGAGAGCATCAGCCGGGCGATCGCGCCGGCCTTTTTCTTCTTGGGGACGTTCCCTGCCGTTCCCTGGGGGTCGGGTTCGGTCATCTTCTGTGGGTAGGGGGAGGGTGCGGAGTCCACGAGTGTACAACAGTCCCGGGTGGCCGTCATTTGCGCTCGCCATCGGGAGGGAGGCCGACCCCGTTTTTTGTCGCTCTCGCAACTTGGAGAGGCGGGCTGTTCCCATGTTCTCCTTCGCATCGCGGCTACAGTTGTGCCACTCTGTCGCCTGTCGCTTGCCGTATCATCAACGACCATCCGCGCGGGAGTCCCAAGAACATGACAGACGTCACAATCAACTCGAGCTCTTCGAGCGCGGGCAATGCCCGGACCAGGATGATCCTGCACGGCTTCCTGGTGAGTATCCTGCTGCTGGCTCTGCTGGGCGGGCATGCCTGGTGGTTGCACGCTCACTACGCCGAGGTGGCTGCTGGCCCCACCGCAGCCGGTCATCTCCTGCCCGCAAGGCAACTGGCACAAGAAGGACGCGCCTGGATCCAGCCTGCGTCGCCGGCGCAGTACTTGGGTGACCATTTCGTGGAGACCGCCGACGGCCGCGGCTACGCGAGCACGCTGGCTCCTGGATTCGCCTGGATCGCAGCGCCTGTCTACCGGTTTGGAGGCCAACAGGCGGCGATGTACCTGAACCCGATCCTGGCGTCGGTGACCGTGCTGTTCCTGTTCCTGCTCTGCCGGCGGTGGACCGGGGGTTGGTTCGCCCTGTTGGCGGCCCTGGCCTATGCCGCCAACCCGACTGCCGACGTCCAGGCCATCCACACCGACGCACACACCGCGGGCACGACCTTCCTGGTCATCGGCCTTTTCTTCCTGGACGGCTGGGCCCGCCGGCCCGGGCCGCTGAAAGCGCTCCTCGCGGGTCTTGCCTTTGGCCTGGTGCCGGTGATCCGCCCCGCTGAGGTGGCCTGCGGCCTGGGAGTGGCCCTCATCGTCCTGGCCAAGGTCTGGCAGGAGGGCCCACGATGGCGCCAGCTCTTCCTGCTGCTCCTCGGAGCCGCCATCCCCCTGGGGGGCTTCGTGATCCAGCACCGCATGGCCTTCGGCACCTGGCTCCCGGACGCAGGCACGGCGCCCGCAGCTTCCGAACTGGCTTGGGCCGGCATCGGGACCCACGCCATCTCGTACCTGGAGGACATTGCCGGCCGCGGTGCGGGCGTGCTGCTGGGACTGGGTCTCGCCGGCATGGTCGCCATGCTCTGCCAGCGGGAGACCCGCATTCTCGGCATCGGTCTCTTGGGCATCCTGATCCCGGTGGCGGCAGTTCCCATGGTGAGTGACTTCGCCTGGGGTTCCCTGCAGGGGTTCCTGCCGATCTTCCCCCTCCTCACCGTGGGCACCTTCTGGCTGTTGCGTCAGCTGGCGCTCGCCGCTCCCCGGGTGGGCTGGCCAGCAGCGCTGGCAGTGACAGCATTCACCCTCGCCCTGGGCCTGCCGGTGGCAAGAGACCTGATGACCCCGGTGAGCCGCAGCCACGAGCTTGCCGCCACCGTGGTCAAGGGGGCGGACCGGGTCCTGGACAAGGGCAGCCTCATTGTCTGCGGGCCTCGGTTCGCGGACCCCCTGGCACAGGCGGGCTGGAGCATCGTGGACCAGCAACTGCTCACCCACGCTGCCCGCGCCGGCAGCGACGCTGCCACGGGGGCACGGGCCACCGAGGCGGCTGCCCGCCGCAGCGAGGGCGACAGAAACCAGCACGAGTACCGGGAGGCCTACCACAGCCTCTCCGGGAGCGAGCTTGCGGGTCGAGTACACGCGGACTTCCGCCGCTGGGCAGAAGGGCGCAAGGTCTACTGGCTTGGGCGCGGCGAGGAGTACCAGGCATTCCGCGCCGCCGCTGGGACCCTGGGCCAGTGGACCAAGCTGTTGGAGATCGAGATGCCGACGCCGAAGACGGCGAACGGGGGCTGGTCCACCCATCACCGGGACGGCGCGGCTGGCGCCACGCCGGCTTGGGGTATCCCGGACGATGGCCACCCCGTTCTCGTCTACGAATGGCTGCCGGAGAAGGCGGCCCCGGGGGCCGCGAGCGAGACCGGGGGCGAGACCAAGACTGGTGCCGAGACCGGAGGCCAGACCGAGAGCCGCAAGCACGACAACGAGAACGACAACGGCGACAAGGACCAGAAGCGCGACAAGGAACCCAAGGACAGGTAGCGGCCGGCCCTGTCAACGGTGGGCGGCGTAGACCTCCGCGGGCGCCATGCAGTGGAGGAGCAGGATGGTGATGGCCGCCCCGGTCAGGGTAG
>QJVU01000724.1 GCA_003235605.1 Planctomycetota bacterium
GTGATGTCCCTGTTCACCAAGACGAAGCCGAAGTACGCCACGGCGAGCGTGATCAAGGAGATCTTCGCCTAGCACCCCTGGTGGCGTCGACATGACCTCGAGGGCTGCAGCTAGCCTGATCATCCTGCCGCTCGCAGCCCTTGGGTTCGCCGCCGGCGATCCGGACGCCCCCGCCGCTGCGCAGCGGGGGACCAACAGCTGCCTCACCTGCCACCTGGGCATCGAAGAGATCCACCCCGGCTACCGGCTGTCCTGCGTGGACTGCCACGGCGGCGATGACACCAAGGAGGACAAGCCGCAGGCGCACGTGCTGCCCAAACGCCCGGTCCCCAACGACGAGCGGGTGCTGCCGTACGCCTACGACCTGGCCTACCAGCGTTTCCGGAACCCCAGCAACCTGCGGGTCGCGGAGCAGGTCTGCGGCACATGCCATGGGGCCATGGTCACCGACATGCTGAAGTCGCCCCACGGCACCACCACCGGCCACCTGGGGGACGGTTTCTACGAGCACGGCATCGTCAAGAACAAGAAGCCCAGCTACTCCATCTTCCCGGTGCGCGACCTGGACGGCGACGTGCCTGCCAACGCCATCCCCGCAACGACGCAGGTGCCTGGCTTCAGGGTCCATGGTCCGAAGGACAGGATCGAGACCCACTACTCCGACCTGCCTCGCAAGGCCTGCATGCAGTGCCACTTCTACAGCGAGGGGCGGGCCGTGAACGGCCGCCTCGGTCTCGACGGCGACTACCGCGGCGAGGGTTGCGCCGGGTGCCACGTGACCTATGCCGAGGACGGGTTGAGCCGTTCAGGCGACCCCACCGTCGACAAGCGCGAGCCCGGCCATGCCCTCAAGCACGAGTTCACGTCGAGGATCCCCACCAACACCTGTGTGAGCTGTCACTACGGAGATGCCAGCATCGGTCTCCACTTCCGGGGCATGGCGCAACTGGTGCCGGGAATGCCCGCAGGTCCCCAGGTGGAGGGGACCACCGATCGGCCGCTGAACGGCGTCTACTACATCAAGGACCAAGGCATGACCCCGCCGGACATCCACCACGAGAAGGGGATGCACTGCATCGACTGCCATACCGTCAACGACGTCATGGGGGACGGGAACATCTACCCACAGATGGACTTCGCCGTGGAGATCGAGTGCACCAGCTGCCATGGCACCTTCGACCGGGTCTCGGACCTGATGACATCTCACGGCAACCGGGTCCCCAACCTGCGGCGCGTAGGCGACGAGTTCTTCCTGGTCTCCAAGGTCACCGACAAGCGCCACAAGGTCACGCAGGTCAAGCACCTCCTGGACCCCAAGCGCCCCGAATACAACCGCCGGGCGGCGGCGGCCATGACCCCTCATCACGCCCGCCTGGAGTGCTACACCTGCCACAACGGCTGGAACGTCAACTTCTTCGGCTTCCACTTCGACCGCAACGAGCAGTTCACCCAGCTGGACCTGATCTCCGGACAGCGCACGCCGGGCCGGGTAACGACGCAGGAGAAGGTGTTCGCCACCTTCAACCAGCTGCGCCTGGGCTTCAACCACGAGGGCATGATCGCTCCCTACCTGGTGGGCTTCTCCACCATCGGCAGCGCCCACGACAAGAACGGCAACATCATCCTGAACCAGGCCACACCCGAGACCGCCGCCGGTCTCTCGGGGGTGACCATGATCCCCCACCAGATGCACACCACCCGCCCCGAGGCCCGCGGTTGCGCGGAGTGCCACCGCACCGGGGTGACCTACGGGTTGGGCTCCACCAACTTCCGCCTCACGCGGGAGTACGGCTACGCCGTCACCGGCCGCGGCCTCGAAACGATCGCGGTCAACAGCCACGAAACCGCACAGACCAGAGCGGTGGCTTCCCTGGAGATCCCCGGCTCACCCACCGCGGTGGCCATCCGCCAGGATCCCGTGCACGCCCGCGCCAGCCATGCCTACGTCGGCTGCGCCGATGGCACCCTCGCGGTGGTCAACCTGAAGAACCCGGTGATGCCGAGGCTCTCGAGCCAGAAGAAGCTCCTCGTCGCACCCCGGCGCATGCTCGCCCAGGGCGGCCACCTCTACATCGCTGACGGCCCCGGTGGGCTCTGCATCTTCGACATCGACAACCCCAAGAAACCCAGACTCGTGGGCGCCATGCCGTCGGTGGACGCCACGGCCCTGGCCCTCAGCTATCCCTTCCTCTGCCTGGCGGACGGCGCCGGCGGGCTCGTGGTCGTCGATGTCTCCGATCCCACGAAGCCGCGGGCGCTGTCCTCGGTGGACGTGAACGGCGAGAGCGGCAGGCCGAACGAGGCGGTCGACGTTGCGGTCTTGTTCCAGTACTCCCGCACCCAGCTGCGCCGCTCTGGCGGCATCCATCGCACCCGCGCCCGCCACCTGGCATTCGTTGCCTGCGGTCTGGACGGCCTCACCATCGTCGACTTCACCGAACCCCTACAGCCGGTGGTGGTTTCCGGCGGCGGTCGCCGCGGCTTTGGCAGCCTCGTTGGCCGGCGCAGCGACGTCAAGGGCGTGGCTGTCAACACGGTCTTCGACATCGGCTCCGAAGGCGGCGGCTTCAAGAGCCAGGAACGGGACTACTGCTACCTCCACGTGGAGGTCGGATCCCAGGACAACCGCCAGCAGCGGGTGCAGGTGCTGGACATCAGCGATCCCCTGAGGCCACGGCCGGCCCAGGGGAACCCCCGGGTGTACGGCGGGCCGGGCAAGCTGGTGCTGTTCCGGGCCTACAACGCGCCGTTCCTGCGCCACTACGTGGTCTCGGCCGGCTCCGGCGGGATCGGTACGCTGATCGAAGTCGGCAGGATGCGCACCGGTGCCGCCATCGCCGACGTGTGGGAGGGGCCCGGCGACCTGCGGGACCTGGTATTCGAGGAGTTCGCCTTCGACCGCCTGCAAGATGAGCGGGGGCGGCCCATCAAGGACATCAGCCACGAGGGCTGCCGCTACCTGACCAGGGACGAGCTGCTTAAGGTGCTCCGGGTCCAGGTGCCGGTGGAAAGCTACAGACTCGGGCGCTACGGAGAGCGGCAGCGCACGTTCCAAA
>QJVU01000506.1 GCA_003235605.1 Planctomycetota bacterium
CGTCGCACTTCTCAACTCTCCGACACCTGGGAGTGGAACGGCAGCAACTGGACGCAGCACTCACCGACCAGCAGCCCGAGCGCACGCCTCGGGCACGCCATGGCCTACGACGTCGCCCACCACCGCATCGTGATGTTCGGGGGCAGCAACCTCCTCGGCGACACCTGGCACCACGGCTACCCCGCGACCACCCAGCCCTTCGGGACCCCTTGCTTCGGCAGCAGCACGCCGCCCATCCTCACCGGCGCGACGCCCTACGTCGGCCATCCAGCGTTCGCGCTCGAGGTGATCGGGGCCCGCGCCGCATCACCGTGTGTGTTCGGCCTGTCTGCAGGCAGACAGGATCAGTCGATTCCACCGTGCAAGCTCTACTTGCAGAGTCCAATCGTACCGTTGCTGGCCGTCACCAACTGGGCGGGCTTCGCCCGCTCCCAGAGTTTTGCGCTCCCGCTGACCTCGAGCCTGCGCGGCCTCACGTTCTACGCCCAGGCCTTTGTCGCCGACCTCCAGGGACCGGTGGCCGGATTGTCGTTCAGCGGCGGGCTGAAGCTGGTGGTCGGCGACTGAGCGGTAGCCGGATCACTGCTTCTCCAGCTTGCCTGCCACGTACTTCCGGAACTCCTCCCCGGACCTCTGATCCACCTGGTAGCTGAATCCTGCCTTGTCCTTGTTGAAGGTGTAGCGCCACTCGGGTCGCTTCATGCCTTCCAGATCTTCCTGCTCGAGGACGACCTTGCCGTCCGCCACCTTGGCCGTGTACGTGCAGACACCACCCCGAGCGAACTGGCGCACGCGGATGCGCCCGTGCACCGCGTCCCAGGTGAACACCCGCATGTCCTGGAAGACCGTCATCCCCGCAGCGGTGCTGGCGGACTGCAGGACGATGGCGGTGTGGCCCAGGGCCCACGTGGCGGACATGGTCTCGCGGTAGGCCCCCATCGCACTGCGCCCCTCTCCCTGGTGCTTCCCCAGAAGGAAGGCCACGGGCTCGAGCTGCTTCTGGAAACCGTGAGTCCGGGGGCGGCTGTCCTGGACGCGAGGGGAAGAGGCTGCCGGGAGGACGAACAACAGACACAGGATCAGGAGGCTGTAGCGCATGGTCTCTCCCATGGTGACGGATCGGGGCCAGGCAAAAAGACACTACCCTCGCACTTTTCTGGTTTCCCATGACACCGGTGCTGCGTCGCGATGCCACGGGCCTTTCGATGCAAAGCCCTTCGGAATCGGCCCATCGCAACATGCCTGGGCCAGGGGTTTGGGAAGAAACCCTGTGACATCGGGGCAGGGAAACCTGCTCTGACCGCTACCCGGGACTCCAGGCACGCCCGGGCTCACCGAGCCCTTCCCACCTCGCCACAAACCTAGAAACAAGGACCGGAAACAGGACAGACGACATGGCCAGGATCTACAAGGACATCTCCAAGCTCATCGGCAACACACCCTTGGTGCGGCTCAACCGGATGGCCAGCGGCCTCGCCGGCGACATCCTCCTCAAGCTGGAGAGCTTCAACCCCTACTCCAGCGTCAAGGACCGGATCGGCCTTGCCATGATCGAGGATGCGGAGCGCCGGGGCGAGCTCAGGAAGGGCACCGTCATCGTCGAAGCCACCAGCGGCAACACCGGGATCGGCCTGGCCTTCGTGGCCGCGGTCAAGGGCTATGACGTCATCTTGACGATGCCCGACACGATGACCGTGGAGCGGCGGAACCTCCTCAGGGCGTTGGGAGTGCACCTGGAGCTGACCCCCGGCGACCAGGGCATGAAAGGAGCCCTGGCGCGGGCAGACCAGATCGCGCGGGAGCTGCCGAACGCCTGGCAGCCCAGGCAGTTCGACAACGCGGCGAACGTGGAGGTGCACCTGGAGACCACCGGCCCAGAGATCTGGCGCGACACCGATGGCCAGGTCGACGTGCTGGTGGCAGGAGTGGGCACTGGCGGAACCATCAGCGGCGCAGGGCGCTTCCTGAAGGCCAAGAAGCCCGGCCTGCATGTCGTCGCCGTGGAGCCCGCAGACTCTCCGGTGCTGTCGGCTGGGGCACCCGGATCCCACAAGATCCAGGGGATCGGCGCCGGCTTCGTGCCGGCGATCTATGACCCCATGGCAGTGGACGAGGTGATCCAGGTCACCAACGAGGACGCCATCGAGACCACCCGCCGCCTCACCCGGGAGGAGGGCATCTTCGCCGGCATCTCTGCGGGAGCAATCCTGTGCGCGGCCATGCAGGTGGCGGCACGCCCCGAGCTCGCGGGGGCCACCGTGGTCTCCATCGTCCCGGACTTCGGCGAGCGCTACCTGTCCAACCCGGTCTACGCCGAGCTGCCGGCAGCCGAAACGGCGTTTGTGCCCGCCTGAGCCATGACCGCGGCGACCGGAACCCAAAGACACCAGGCGCTCGCCCACCGACTCTGCGCCGGCGCGAACGGACGCCGACGGGGCTCCGTGCCCCTGCCCGCGCAAGCAGCGGTCGTCCGGCTGTTGGATCACGCCCGGTCGCTGCTGTTCCCCCATTGTGGCGTGCAGACCGACGGCGACATGGAGCGGGCGCTGGCGAGCTTCCAGGAAGAGCTGTGCCATCTCTTGCATGCCGCGCTGCACGCCAGGCAGGTGCAGGCGCAGTCGCAGGTGCAGGCGCAGTCGCGGGTGCAGGTGCAGTCCCGGGTGCGGGATATCGCCGAGACCACCCTCGAGTGGCTGCCCCGCCTCCAGGAGCTACTCGAGACGGACGTGCAGGCGGCCTACGACGGCGATCCGGCACTCAACTCCGCCGAAGAAGCGGTGTTGTGCTATCCAGGGATCACCGCGGTGATCTGCCACCGCCTGGCCCACGAGCTGTACAGGCTGGAGGTGCCCTTCCTGCCACGCATGCTGTCGGCCCATGGACACTCCCAGACCGGTATCGACATCCACCCCGGCGCGCAGATCGGCGAGAGCTTCTTCATCGACCACGGCACCGGTGTGGTAATCGGGGAGACTGCCGTGATCGGCAAGCGCGTGCGCCTCTACCAGGGCGTGACCCTCGGGGCCAGGAGCTTCCCGGCCGACC
>QJVU01000415.1 GCA_003235605.1 Planctomycetota bacterium
GCGCAGAGCCGGTAGGATACCGCACTCCACACCACGACTGTGCCGGATCCGAGGTGTCACCGACAAGCGCAAGGCCTCCCCTCGGTCGCGGTGGCCGTCACCTGTCCGAGCCAACACGCATCGCGGCCGGGTGGCCGCACGGTGCTGCGCGGGCAGTTGGGCCAGGCGTTGCGCCGCCAATGTCTGCGCCCAGGGCTCTCCGACTGCGAGGCCGCTGGCGAACAGCAGCAGCACGAATACGGTCACCGGTCTCATGGCGCTCTCTCGGGAACCTTCAACAGCCGCTCCACGACCTCGTAGAGCAGGCTCTCGCTGAAGGGTTTGGCCAGGAACCCCTGGGCCTTCTCGATCTCCTCCATCGTCACCCGACTGGCCGTTGTGAGCAAGACCGGAATCTCGCGGGTTGCATCATCCTGTCGCAGCCGCTGGATGACCTCCAGGCCGTCCAACTCGGGTAGCTCGTAGTCCATGAGGATCAGGTCCGGGTGCAGCTCCCTGGCAGCCCGAAGGCCGCTGCGCCCGTCGTACACCTTGTGGACCTTGTAGCCCTGGGCCTGCAGCAGGGACTCCAGGGTGTCCGCCAGGTCCTCCTCGTCGTCCACCACCAGGATCGAACGGTCACGGGGGTCTTCCTCCCTGGCGGCGCGCTCACAGACCATCCTCCGGAGCATTGCCACCGTGTCCAACCCGGCCCTGGCGAAGCCCTCCTCGATCTCCCTCTTCAGGGTGTCGTTGAACCGACGCACCGCGTTCCAGGCCTCGTAGTCCGGATAGTCCGGCTTGATCTCCATCTCGTCGTGGGTGTCCACGCCGAAGAAGTACTCGCCGTGCAGGATGTGCTCCTGCAGCAGCAGTTTCATGAACGGGTAGTTGCGGTTGCCCAGGCGCATGGTGTAGCGGCTGCATGCCCGCCCGTTCGTAGCCTCGACCTGTTCCCGCTGAAACAGGCCCAACACCTCCCTGCTGGACGCCGTCCGGCTCAGCGAAAACTGGGGCTTGGCGCGACCTCCCGTGTTCTGGGCGTATGCCCTCTCCCAGTAGATCGATACCGCTTCGTTCAGCAGTTCCAGGGAGAGGCGCTCCAGCTTCATCCGCCCAGCACCTCCGTGGGAACATCGGAACGCTGCAGGCTCCTGACCACCTCGCCTACTGTCAGGCTCTCGGCTGACAGCATCGCTTCCAGCTCATCGAGGATGTGCGTCATGCGACCCGGGTCCACGAAGTTGGCCGTGCCGACCTGCACCGCGCTGGCTCCGGCAGCCAGGAACTGCAGGACGTCGTCGGCGGTCGAAACCCCGCCCACGCCAATGATCGGCAGTTCCGTGACCTGACTGATTTGGTGCACCATCCGCAACGCCACTGGCCGGATGGCCGGCCCGGAAAGCCCGCCGATGGTCTTGCCAAGGACCGGCTTCCTGGCCCGCCAGTCCACCGCCATGCCGATCAGCGTGTTGATCGCGGTGAGGCCATCAGCACCGCCTCGTTCCGCGGCTTTCGCGATCTTGGTGATGTCGGTGATGTTCGGCGACAGCTTGGCGAAGACCGGGACATCGGCCACCGCTTTCACCCGCGCCATCGCCTCTTCGGCCAGGCGCGGCTCGGTAGAAAAGTAGAGGCGGCCCTCCTGTACGTTCGGGCAGGACAGATTCACCTCCAGCGCGTCCACCCCCGCCGCGCAGAACCGTTCCGCCAGTTCCACGAACTCGGGGATCGACTCCCCCCCGATGTTCACGATCACCCGTGGACCCAGTTCCTTCATCCGCGGCAGGGTCTCCGCCAGGAAGACATCCGCGCCGCGGTTTTCCAAGCCGATGGAGTTCAGCATCCCCGCCGGGGTCTCGATGATCCGTGCCGGGGGGTTGCCCGGCCGGGGCTTCACGGTGACGGTCTTCGAGACCAGGGCGCCAAGACGCTCGATCTCCAGGAACTCCTTCCCCTCGAGACCCGAGCCAAAGCAGCCCGAAGCACTCATGATGGGGCTTCGAAGGCTCAGGGGCCCAAGTTGTGCCTCTAGCAAGGGATTCCTCTGACCTCTGTCGGGGGTCTCGGCCGGGGTGGAGGTCTGCGGCGCTCGGTACAAGGATACACCGTGCTCTAGGCCCCGATCGAGGCCTTGCAACGGTGAAACCGACCAAACTTGGGGTTTTCGAAGGGCTTAGCCCTGTTTGTCCCGCGGATCCAGGAACAAGAGCCACACACCCAGGGTGATCGCGCCAACCGTGATGCAGGAGTCAGCGACGTTGAAAGCCGGGAACGGCCAGCCCCAGAAGGTGAACTGCAGGAAGTCGCGGACCCCGCCGCTCAGATCCTCCCTCCCCGCCACGAGGACGCTGAAGTTGTCGTAGAGGTTGCCCAGCGCCCCGGCCAGAATCACGCCGAGGGCGGCGAGGGCCAGCCGGGCCCGCCTTGAGGTGCGCCAGACGAAGGCCAGGATCACCACCACCGCGAGGCAACGCAGCACCCGGAGCCCGGTCGCAAAGTCCTGGCCCAGCCCCCAGACGGTGCCCGTGTTGTACCACTGCACCAGCTTGAAGCTGATCGGTCCCCCCCAGATCTCGTACCCCCGGTGGTAGTGGACGACATTGGGTTGGCTGGCTTCGAGGAAACCGAATACCTGGTGCTTCGACCACAAGTCCGCCACCAGCAGCGGCAGGATCGGGGCCCAGAACAACAGCTTGCCGGCAAACAAGCTGGGGGCTTCGGCCGGGGCCGCTTCGACAGCGTCGACCTGAACCTCTGCGGGCGGGGCTAGCGGATCCAACGGATCGTCCTGACGGGCTACGCGATCTCGCGTCCCCGCTCCATCTCCTCCTGGTGCTGAACGCAGTACCTCGCCCACGGCAGGTACTCGAGACGAGCCTTGGGGATCCAGACCTCGAGCTTCTTGCCCGCCTTCCCCTTGGCGCTTGGCAACGACGTGGCCTCGACGCACATGGGGCACTCGCCGAACGGGTACTCACCCTTCCCGTCGATGCGGTCGAGTGCTTCCTGGATCAAACCGATGGTCTCCTCCTCGTTCTCGATCAACCCCAACATGAACGCCTGATCGTGGTTGTCCGACCCCTGGTCCGCCAGGTGGTCCACCGAGTTGTCCTGTTCCGAGGCCCTGAGGGCCTCGCTCCGCATCGAGCCTACATCGCCGGTGAGGCTGGCGAGTTGCGCCAGCAGGGTCTTCCGGTACCTGGTGAGATCCGTCTTGGTTGGCTTGGGCATTTCGAGAATCGCTGAACTGGGTTGGCCGTGGCCCGCCGGCGAGGGAAGGGGCATCCCTACCGCCACAGACGCCTCGTCGTTTCGGTTGCGAATCGGTGATCGCTGACTGCCATTTGCCCCGATACTTCGGGAATGGGGGCGCGGACCATAAGTCTCCCAACGCAGGCGGTCAAGACTGTCCCACCCAACTGGTTTCTGCTTCAACCTCCTTTACGATCGGGCCTTGAACCCGGCCAACGTGAGCGCTACGGCACCGCCTCTGCTGCTGCTCCAGGAGTTCCTGGACTACCTGACAACCGAGCTGCAGCTCGCGCGCAACACCGTGCGGGCATACCGCCAGGATCTGGAACGGCTCCTCGGTGCGCGGCGGACGCTCCCCGACCGGGCCCGGATCCTCCGCCATCTGACGGCCCTCCGCCGGAGCCACGCGCCCGCCTCCGTCGTGCGTGCCATGGCAGCGATCCGGGGCTTCTGCCGGTACCTGCACGGCGAGGGGATCCTCGAGGGAGACCCGACGGAAGGCCTGCTGGGAGCGCGCCTGGAACGGCGCCTGCCGCCGGTGCTGGGCCGCCGCGCCGTGGAAGAGATCCTGGAGAGCTTCCCCGCCGACGGCGGGCTGGCGTTGCGCAACAGGGCGCTGCTGCACGCGCTCTATGCCACCGGCTGCCGGGTGTCGGAGCTCGTTTCACTGACGATGCAGAGCCTCATCGACGAGCACCGCTGCCTGAAGGTCGTGGGCAAGGGCAACAAGGAGCGCCTGCTGCCCCTGTCTCCCAGGGCCCACCACCTGATCCATCGCTACCTCCATGAGGTGCGCCCGGCGCTGGTGTCCCACAGGGCTCGGGACCACCAGGACCGGCTGTTCCTCTCCAACCACGGCCGCCCCCTGGGCCGGATGCGGATCTACCAGATCGTGCGCTTGGCCGCAGAGCGTGCAGGCCTGCACGTGGCCTGCTCACCACACTCCCTCAGACATTCCTTCGCAACCCATCTCGTGGCCGGCGGCGCCGACCTCCGGGTGGTGCAGGAGCTGTTGGGCCACGCGTCCCTCGCCACCACCCAGGTGTATACCCACGTGGACCAGGAGCGCCTGCAGCAAGTGCACAGGAGCTTTCACCCCCGCGGCTGAGCCACCGCTTCGTGGATGCGCGCGGCCACCGAGCGCGGCAGCCCAGGAACCTGGCAAAGCTCCTCGAGGGTCGCGTTCTTGATGGCGGCCAGGGAGCCGAAGTGGCGCAGGACCCTGTTTCGACGTGCGGGCCCGACGCCGGGCACCCGGTCCAGCTCACCGGTGAGCCCCCGTCGGCTGCGTGTGCTGCGATGGTAGCTGATCGCGAAGCGGTGGGCCTCGTCCCGGATCGCCGCCACCAACAGGGTGTCGGGTGCAGCGTCGGCCAACGGTACCGCCACTGGCCGGCGCCCTGGAAACAAGCGTTCGCCGGTGGCTTCGGGCCGGCGCCTCTTGCCGGCGGGCCTGCTCTTGGCCAGCCCCGCGAGGGCGAGGTCCTCGCTCAGCCCCAGTTCGGCAATCGCCCGGGCCGCCGCCGTCACCTGACCGCGGCCACCGTCGACCAGCAACAGGTCCGGCAGCTCCCCGCCCTCCTTGGTCAGGCAGAGGGTGAGGCTGCGGCGCACCACCTCCGCCATCGCCGAGAAGTCATCGCGGGCTGCTTCGCTGCTGATCTCAAAACGCCGGTAGTGTGCCTTGTCCGGCCGACCGTTCCGGAACACCACCCGGGACGCCACAGTGTGCTGACCCTGGATGGTGGAGACATCGATGCAGTGGATCGTCTCCGGCGCTTCGGAGAGCCCCAGCTTCCCGGCCAGCTCCACGGCCCCGGACCGGCGGCGGGCCCCCTCGTCCGCCGCCGCCGCGTCTGCGAGCCGCGCGTTCTCCATGGCAATCCTGAGGTTGCGGAAGCCGTCTCCTCGCTGCGGCCGGCGCACCTCCACCTTGCTGCCGCGCTTGCCGCTCAGCCATTGGCCTACGAGGTCCGCCTCGGCCACCTCGCCAGGCACCAGTATCTGGGCCGGCACATAGCGCTCCCCCTCGTAGAAGCGGCCCAGCAGCTCCGCCAGCAGGAGGTCGTCCGGCAGCTGAGACCGCAGGTTGAAGCGCCTGCTGCTCTCCAGTCTGCCGCCGCGAAACAACAGGAACACCGCACAAATCTCGTCCCCGACGCGCCAAAGCCCGACCACGTCCTGATCCACCCCGGTGCCGACCACGGTCTGGCGCTCCACCACACGACCCAGGGCCTCGAGCTGGATCTTGAGGGTCTGGGCCCGCTCGAACTCGAGCCGTTCCGCCGCCTCTCGCATCTGCCGCAGCAGGCTGCGGCGCAAGGCCGTGGCCTCGCCGCGCAGGATTGCGACCGCCTCGTCCAGCAGACGCTCGTAGTCGTCTTTCGAAATGAGGCCGACGCAGGGCGCCGGACAGCGACCGATCTGGTGCTTGACGCAGGGGCGGGACCGATTGTGGAACACGGCGTCGGTGCAGTCGCGCAGCGGCACGACCTTGTGCAGCAGGCGTAGCGTGGAACGCACCGACTTCGCAGACGCATAGGGACCGAAGTACTCCGCGCGGTCGCGGCGACGCCGCCGCACCAGAGTGAACCAAGGCCATGGCTCCGAGCGGTCCAGGCGCAGCATCAGGAACGACTTGTCGTCCCGGAGCCTGACGTTGTAGAGCGGCTTGCGCTTCTTGATGACAGTGTTCTCGAGGAGCAGCGCCTCCTGCTCGGTGGCGGTCGCCACGAACTCCACATCCGCAGCCTGGTCGATGAGGAAGCGGATCTGCGCCCTGCCATCCCCGCGCGGCGAAAGGTAGCTGCGCACCCGCTCCCGCAGATTCTGGGCCTTGCCGACGTAGAGGGCGTGACCACGGGCATCGGTGAAGATGTAGATGCCAGGGCGCCGGGGGAACGACCTGACCTTCGCTGCAATCCGATTGTCCACCGGTCACGCCAGCTCCAGGTCCAGCTTCTCCAAGCGGAACACCTCGTCCCGGATCTGGGCGGCCAGCTCGTAGTCAAGGTTCTTGGCGGCCTCCTGCATGTCCCTTCGCAGATTCTGGATGTGACCCAAGAGGCTGCGACGGTCCTGCATGTCGGCCTTGGTCTTCTCCGCCACCCGCGAGGCACGGACCCGCCGCGGCCGCTCCTCCTCAGCCGCCCCCAGCTCCTCCTCCAGGGGCCTCCGGATCTCCTTGCGCACGCTCCTCGGCGTGATCCCGTGCTCGGTATTGTAGTCCGTCTGCTTGCGGCGACGTCTGTCCATCTCCGCCATGGCAGCCCTCATCGACCCCGTCTCGTTGTCCGCGTAGAAAACCACCTTGCCTTCGAGATTGCGTGCCGCTCGCCCCGACGTCTGGATCAGGGACCTCTGGTCGCGCAGGTAGCCTTCCTTGTCTGCGTCCAGAACACACACCAGGCCCACCTCCGGCAGGTCGAGTCCTTCCCGCAGCAGGTTGATCCCCACGAGGCAGTCGAACACCCCGAGCCGCAGGTCCCGGATCAGTGACGCTCGCTCCAGACTGTCGATATCCGAGTGCAGGTAGCGCACCTTGATGCCGATGTCGCGGAAGTAGTCGGCCAGTTCCTCGGCGCTGCGCTTCGTGAGCGTCGTCACCAGAACCCGGTGGCCGCGTTGGATCCGCTCCCGCACCTCGGAGACCACGTCATCTACCTGCCCGCGGGCAGGACGCACTTCGACCGGGGGATCCACCAGTCCCGTGGGCCGCACCACGAGCTCCGCGACGTTCTTGCCACAGCGCTGGAGCTCGTAGTCGCCCGGGGTGGCCGAAACGAATACCACCTGGTTCTGCAGCGCCTCGAACTCCTCGAACATCAGCGGTCGGTTGTCCAGGGCTGACGGCAGGCGGAAGCCGAACTTGACCAGCGTCTCCTTGCGGCTGCGATCGCCCCGGTACATGCCCCCTGCCTGTGGAACGGAGACATGGCTCTCGTCCACGATCAGCAGGAAGTCATCTGGAAAGTAGTGCAGCAAGGTCGCTGGCGGCTGCCCCGGAGCACGCCCATCCAGGTGCCGCGAGTAGTTCTCGATACCGTGGCAGATGCCGGTGGCGCGCAGCAACTCCAGGTCGTGGCGCGTGCGCTGCTCCAGACGCTGACTCTCCAGGAGCTTCTGCTGCCGCCGCAACACGCCGAGATGCTCGACCAGCTCGGCCTCGATGGCATCACAGGTCTTGAGCAACTGGTCCCCGGGGGTCACGTAGTGGCTGGTCGGGTAGATGGTCACGGTCTCGAGCTGATCGAGCACCTCTCCTCGCAGGGGGTCGATCGCCAGCAGGTCCTCGATCTCGTCGCCGAACATCTCCACGCGGATCGCCCGGTCCTGCTCGTAGACCGGGAAGATCTCGACGACGTCGCCGCGCACGCGGAAGGTTCCCCTAGCGAAGTCGAAGTTGTCCCGCCGGTACTGGATCGTTGCCAGCGCCCGCAGCAGTTGGTCCCGCTCTCGCGTCTCGCCCCTGCGCAGCGACACCGACAGCTCCTTGTAGTGCTCCGGAGATCCCAGGCCATAGATGCAGGAAATCGACGCCACTATCAGCACATCCCTCCTCTCCATCAGGGACCGCGTTGCCGAGTTGCGCATGCGGTCGATGGCCTCGTTGATCGTGGCCTCCTTCTCGATGTAGGTGTCGGTCGTCGGGACGTAGGCCTCGGGCTGATAGTAGTCGTAGTAGCTGACGAAGTACTCGACGCGGTTGTCCGGGAAGAAGGTCTTGAACTCGCTGTAGAGCTGTGCCGCCAGGGTCTTGTTCGGCGCGAGCACCAGGGTCGGCCGCTGCACCCTTTCGACGACGTGGGCCATCGTGAAGGTCTTCCCCGAGCCGGTCACCCCCAAGAGAACCGCGCTCCGCTCGCCGGACTGGATCAGATCCGTCAGGGTGCGGACCGCCGCAGGCTGGTCGCCAGCCAACTCCAGGTCGGTGACCATCTTGAAGCGCGTGCCGCGGGTCGTCGTCATGGGAGTCTTGGGCAGTATAGGAGGTGCCCGGGCCACCACCCCTCTGGTTGACACCTGCCGCGGGCCCCGTTTACCGTGATCTCCCGCGTCCTTCCTGGAGTCGACAGAGAGCTTTAGACCCGTGGTAAGAAGAAGCAAGACCGCCCGATTTCGCGCCCGAAGCAAGGCCGAAGGTGAAGGCCCGAGCCGCCCCGCCACCAGCCCGCGCCAAGGCGCCAAGACCCCCAAGGGCCGCACCTCCCGCGGCGCTGCGTCGCGGGAGGCCGGCACGGCCCAGCCCCGGATCGGCCGCGATGGCAAGGTGCAGATCTCCTGCCCCGCCTGCGAAGCCCAGTACCGCATCCTCCCCGAGCACATGGACACCAAGGTCAAGTGCACGCAATGCCACCGGGTGTTCTTCCCCGGGGCAGCGAGCGGCGGCAAACGCGCGGCGCATCAGAAGAATGCGGCGACGCCGATCATCGCCTTCGGGGCAGGCATCGTCATCATCGTCCTGGTCGGCATCCTGATCGCCAACGCCGGCGGCGATGAGCCCAAGCCGCAGCCCGTCGGTGAGACCAAGGTCGTGAGCCTGGGGAACGACACCCCGCAGGTGAAGGCGGTGAGGCGGTGGGCCAAGGGCATCTTCGACAAGCAGCGTTTCGAGGTCGAGAGCTTCACGGCGTTCACCAAGGTTCAGGAGCTGCTCGGGATCGAGCCTGGACACAGGTACGAGCACTCGTTCGGCGAAGCCCAGAGAGAGCTCGGCAAGAGGATCGTCGATGCCCTGTTGTCCAGCGAGCAGTCAGGGATCTTCCAGTACTGCGAGCCGCGCAGCGGCCGGATCATGGACGAGAAGTACCTCAAGGCCACCGAGGGCAAGGTCCGTCTCAGCCTCACGGAACCCAAGAGCTACAAGGAGGCCATAGTCGAGGTCGACTATGTCGAGACCGCAGACGGCGCCTTCAAGGTGTCGGGCTGGAAGGTGGTCCACGCTCCCGACCGCCCCCTCAGCGACGAGGAGTTGGCCGCCCGCCGCGGCTCGCGCTTCAAGGTGCACCCCAAGATCGAGAAGCCCAAGGTGGTCAAGAAGATGTTCGGCGGCCAGATGGTCGAGGTGAAGGAATCCCAGCCGGTGCCCCTCGACCACTTCGACGACACCCCCCCACCGCTGCGGAAACAGATCGACGACGCGATCGCAGCGCTCATGGACCACAGCGACCCCCGCCGCGCCAACCGCGCCCAGCTGGATCTGTTGAACATCGGCAAGCCTGCGGTCCCGCGCCTCCTGAACAAGATGTACGAGGTGAAACCCAAGGGCCGGGACGATGTCGAGGCTCTCAACCGGGTGATCAAGACGCTACGCATCATGAGTGGCCAGGCTTTCGGCTACAACCCGCGGGAGCTGGTAGGTGAGAACGTGGGTGCCTCGGAGAAGGAGCGCGAGTCCGCGCTGAGGCAGTGGTACGGCTGGTGGTACTACATGCACGAGAGCAACCGGTGGAACGAACTCGTGGACAAGGAAGACGAGGAGTTCATGCTCGAAGAGGCAGTCAAGAAGATGTTCGGCGGCCAGATGGTCGAGGTGAAGGAATCCCAGCCGGTGCCCCTCGACCACTTCGACGACACCCCCCCACCGCTGCGGAAACAGATCGACGACGCGATC